>JBDTRV010000163.1:0-6098 GCA_039931475.1 Burkholderiales bacterium
CGACTGGATCGACCAGCTCTTCATCGCGAACACGCACGACTACATCCTGTGCTTCTCCGATCGCGGACGGCTCTATTGGCTCAAAGTCTGGGAGGTGCCGTCCGGCTCGCGCGGTTCGCGCGGCCGGCCGATCGTTAACATGTTCCCGCTGGCCGAGAATGAAAAAATCACCGTAGTGCTGCCACTGACCGGTGACGCCCGCACCTTCCCGGCCGACCAGTACGTGTTCATGGCGACGTCGATGGGCACCGTCAAGAAGACGCCGCTCGACGATTTTTCGAATCCACGCAAGGCCGGCATCATCGCGGTCGACCTCGATCCGCAGGATTACCTGATCGGCGCCGCCCTCACCGACGGCAGCCACGACGTGATGCTGTTTTCCGACGGCGGCAAGGCGGTGCGCTTCAATGAGGCGGATGTGCGCCCGATGGGCCGCAACGCGCGCGGCGTGCGCGGGATGATGCTTGAAGAAGGCCAGTCCGTCATTGCGATGTTGGTCGCCGAAGACGAGCAGCAGTCGGTGCTCACAGCCACCGAAAAAGGCTACGGCAAGCGCACTAGCATCACGGAATACACCCGCCACGGCCGCGGCACCAAGGGCATGATTGCGATACAGCAGTCCGAGCGCAACGGCAAGGTCGTCGCCGCCACGCTGGTTCATGCTCATGATGAGATCATGCTGATCACCGACCGCGGCGTTCTGGTGCGCACCCGCGTCGCTGAAATCCGCGAACTTGGCCGCGCCACGCAGGGTGTAACCTTGATCGGCCTAGACTCCGGCTCCCGGCTGATTGGCCTGCAACGTATCGTCGAGAACGACGCCCAGACCGAAGCCGACGCCGCAACCGGCGAAGAGGCGCCGGCCGATCCAGCCGCCACCGACCCTGAAAGCCCAGGCGATTCGGCCAACACCGACGAGCCAGGTGACCCAGACGACAGTCCCCAAACCTGAAAGGTATTCAATGAACCTCAAGCCCGTCATCGCCGCCGCACTTATCTCCCTCGCCTGCGGCAGCGCGCTCGCCCAGGGCGATGCGGCGAAAAAAGAACTGGCCAGCAAGCTGGTGACTCAGCAAACCGCCGATCTGGACCAGCTTTCAGCCCAACTGACCAACAACGCCGTGACGCCGATGCTTGCCAAGTGGGCGCCCCGCTTGCAAACCGAGGTATCGGAGGCCCGCCGCAAGGAAGTCGCGGACAAGCTCAACGAAGAACTCAACAAATTGCGTGAGGACACCTACGCGATCATCAAGGGAAAAATCGGCAAGGCCAGCAGCGAAGCGCTGACGCCCTTGTACCTGGACAAATTCAGTGAAGACGAACTGAAGCAGCTGACCGTCATCTTCGATTCGCCGGTCTTCAAGAAGCTGCAGGCCGCGGCGCCGGAACTGCAGAACGCGCTGATCCAGAAGGTGGTCGAAGCCTCGCGCAGCGAAGTGCAGGCGCGGACGGCCGCGTTCGATGCATCCGCAACCAAGCTCATTCCCGGCGAGTCGGCAAAAAAAGGTGCTCCCAAGAAGAAGTGAACGTGGCCGCAGCAATGCGCTCATCGACCGCTGCAAGCGCCACTGCAAGGACCGCTTTGGCGGTTGACCGGCCACGGACAAGGCTCGCTCCATGACCGACCCGCTGGCCGAGCTGCGCCTGAAAATCGATACGCTCGACCAGGAGTTGCTCGGACTCCTGAATCGGCGTGCCCAGATTGCCACCGAGGTAGGCGAACACAAGCGGCGCGAGGGCACGCCGTTCTTCCGCCCGGATCGGGTCGCGGTCGTGATCGAAAAGATTCAGCGCGCCAACGCCGGGCCGCTCAAGAGCGAGCACGTCGCATCGATCTGGCGCGAAATCATGTCGGCCTGCCTTGCGCTCGAGTCTCCGCAACGGGTCGCGGTGCTCGGACCTGCTGGCACCTTCACCGAGCAGGCGGCGCTGCAGTACTTCGGTAGCGCAGTCGAGTTCGTTTACTGCGCCAATTTCGACGAAGTGTTTCATGCCACCGCGTCCGGCACCTCGCAATTCGGCGTGGTCGGCGTCGAAAACTCGACCGAAGGCGTGGTCACGCGCTCGCTCGACCTGTTCCTGCATTCACCAGTGCACGTCGTCGCCGAGGTGAGCCTGATGGTGCGGCACCAACTGCTGCGCCGCGAGAATTCGCTCGAGGGCATCGAAGCAGTGCTGGCGCATCCGCAGGCGCTGGCCCAGTGCCAGGATTGGCTTTCCCGCTATCTGCCGAATGTGGAGCGCCGCTCGATGGCGAGCAATGCCGAAGGCGCGCGGCTGGCCGCCGGCAATCCGCTCTGGGCAGCGATCGCGAGCGACCGCGCCGCGACCCAATGGGGCCTGCACATCGTCGGCCACGCGATTCAGGACGACGCCTCCAATCGCACGCGGTTCGCCGTCATCTGCCTGCCCGAGACGATGCAGGCGCCCGCGCCCACCGGCCACGACTGCACCAGTCTCGTAGTGTCGGTCCCAAACCGCCCGGGCGCGCTGCATGATTTGCTGGTGCCGCTGAAGACCCACGGTGTGTCGATGACGCGCTTCGAATCGCGCCCGGCCCGCACCGGGCAGTGGGATTACTACTTCTACATCGACCTTGACGGCCACCCTGCCGATCCGCCGATGCAACGCGCGCTGGCCGACCTGCAGCAACTTTGCGCGTATTACAAGGTGCTCGGCGCCTACCCGGTGGCAAGCTGATGTCGTTCCCGCTTGTCGTTCGCGGCGCTCCGCTCACTCCGGCCCGCCTGGCGCGGGGGGCGCAGCGCAGCGCAGCGGGCGCATGATCCAATGCTTCGATGTTTGAACAACTTGGTCTGATCGGCTGCGGCCTCATGGGGGGCTCGTTCGCGCTGGCGATGAAGCGGGCCGGGCTGGTCAAACGCGTGGTCGGCTATAGCAAGTCGCCTTCGACGACCGAGCGGGCGCGACAGATGGGCGTGATCGACATCGAGGCGCCGTCCGCGCTGCTTGCAGTGTCGGGCGCGGACATCGTGCTGCTCGCGGTGCCGGTCGCCGCGACCGAGTCGTCGCTCAAGGCGGTAAAGCATTTGATCACGCAAGACACGCTGGTGATGGATGTCGGTTCGACCAAGCGCGACGTGGTCGACGCGGCGCGCGGCGCGCTGCGCGAGCAGTTCGCCTCGTTCGTTCCCGCGCATCCGATCGCGGGCCGCGAGGTCTCCGGCGTCGAGCACGCCGATGCCGATCTCTACGTCGGCAAACAGGTCGTGATCACGCCGCTCGAGCGGACCTTGCCCGCGCAGTTGCAGAAAGCGATCGAGCTGTGGACCGCGTTGGGCGCCCGAGTGCTGCAAATGTCGCCCGAGGCGCACGACGCCGCATTCGCCGCGGTCAGCCACCTGCCGCATCTGATCGCGTTCGCCTTAATGAATGCCATCACCGACCAGCCGAGCGGCGACGATTACCTTGCCCTGGCCGGCCCCGGGTTTCGCGACTTCAGCCGCATTGCCGCCGCCGACCCCCATCTGTGGCGCGACGTGCTGCTATCGAATCGCGAGGAGTTGCTTGCGCAGTCAAAAATTTTTCAGCAGCACCTGGCCGGCTTCGAGCGACTGCTCGAAGCGGGCGACGCCGGTGCCGTGCTGAACCGGATCGAACACGCAAGCGACGCGCGTGCGTCCTGGAGCCTGCGCGCGGCCAAGTCGAAGCGGCAATGATCGGCGCCGCGTTTCTCGACATTCCGCCGCTGACCGGCGCGAGCGGTCAGGTCGCGCTGCCGGGTTCCAAGAGCATCTCGAACCGCGTTTTACTGCTCTCTGCGCTGGCCAGCGGCACAACGACGCTTTCTGGCATGCTCGAATCCGACGATACCCGCGTCATGCTGGCCGCCCTTGCCCAGTTGGGTTGCGCGTTCGAGCGCCACGGCGATGCGCTTTCGGTCACCGGCCTCGACAGCCGCATTCCGAAAGCTCAAGCGCGGCTGTTCCTCGGCAATGCGGGCACCGCGATGCGCCCGCTCACGGCGGCTCTCGCGTTGATTGGAGGCGACTTCGAGTTGTCCGGCGTTGCACGCATGCACGAGCGACCGATCGGTGATCTGGTGGATGCGCTGCGGCTTTTGGGTTGCCGCATCGACTACCTGGGCAACGAGGGCTTTCCGCCGCTTCGCATCGGGCAGCCATCGCTCGATCTCGAGCGGCCGATCCAGGTCCGCGGCGACGTTTCGAGTCAGTTCCTCACGTCGCTGCTGATGGCGCTGCCGCTGGTGGCGCGGCGCGACATTGCGATCGAAGTGGTCGGCGAACTGATCTCCAAGCCCTACATCGAGATCACGCTCAAGCTGCTTGGGCGCTTCGGCGTCGCGGTCGCGCGCGACGGATGGCGCAGCTTCACGATTCCCGCCGGTAGCCGATTGATTTCACCGGGGAATATTTCCGTCGAGGCCGACGCTTCATCTGCTAGCTATCTCATAGCACTAGGTGGCCTAGTGGCGAGCGAAAACGGCCAAAAACGTCTTGAAATATCTGGGGTGGGAACCGATTCGATCCAGGGTGACATCCGATTCGTGGAAGCAGCGCAATCCATGGGCGTGCAAGTCATCGGCGGACCCGGCCGACTTTCGGTTTCGCGCGGCTCCTGGCCGCTCAAGGCGATCGACCTGGACTGCAATCACATCCCGGACGCGGCCATGACCCTGGCCGTGATGGCGCTGTATGCCGATGGCCCGAGCACCTTGCGCAACATCGCGAGCTGGCGGGTGAAGGAAACCGACCGGATCGCGGCCATGGCCAATGAACTGCGCAAGCTCGGCGCAAAGGTCCAGGAAGGCGCCGACTTCCTGCGCATAACGCCACCGGCGCGACCCGAGGACTGGCGTGCGGCCACGATCGAGACCTATGACGATCACCGCATCGCAATGTGCTTTTCGCTCGCCGCGCTGAACCCGGCTGGGTTGCCGGTGCGCATCCTCGATCCGAAGTGCGTGGCCAAGACCTTTCCCGACTACTTCGAAGCGCTGTTCTCCGTGGCCGAAACGCCTGCCCGCAACATCCCGGTGATCTGCATCGACGGCCCGAGCGCATCCGGCAAGGGCACGTTGGCGGCAGCCGTCGCGGCGCGGCTCGGCTGGCAATTCCTCGATTCGGGATCGCTCTATCGCCTGGTCGGGCTGGCGGCCGAACGTGCCGGGCTGGCGATCGACGCGGGCAGCGCCGAGGCGATCGCCGAGCTGGCGCAGCGCCTGCCGGTGCGGTTTGTGGAAGACCGGATTCATCTCGGCGAAGCAGACGTCACCGATGCGATCCGCTCGGAACACGCGGGCCGCCAGGCGTCAGCCGTCTCGGCACTGCAACCAGTACGCGCCGCGCTGGTCGCGCTGCAGCACAGCTTCAGGCGGTTGCCTGGCCTCGTCGCCGACGGCCGCGACATGGGCACCGTGATCTTCCCCGACGCGCCGCTCAAGGTGTACTTGACCGCAAGCGTCGACGAACGGGCCGAGCGCAGGCATAAGCAATTGATTTCAAAGGGAATTTCGGTTACACTTACCGACCTTTGCGCCGATTTGCAGGCGCGCGACACACGGGATTCGTCCCGCGCGGTTGCGCCCCTCAAACCTGCCGAAGACGCGGTCCTGCTGGACAACTCGCATCTTTCGATCGCCGAATCGGTCGATCAGGTGCTGGCCTGGTGGGAGCGCAAGCAGCCGTTCGAGAAGGTTTCGTCCGGCTGAATCGCCCGCATTGTCCCGCCGCGCGAATCGAGCGCGCAGACACTGTGGCTTGCCAACCAACCGCGGGCCATCACCCGCAAAAAACTGCCGTCTCCTTTGATAAAAACAGCAGCACTGGTGCTGCTGGAAGCAAGTTGAACGGCCCAGGAATCATCAATGTCTGAATCTTTTGCCGAACTGTTCGAAGAGTCCTTGAAGCGCTCGGAAATGCGCGCGGGCGAAGTCATCACCGCCGAGGTCGTGCGCATCGAGCACAACTTCGTCGTCGTCAACGCTGGCCTCAAGTCCGAAGCCTATGTCCCATTGGAAGAGTTCAAGAACGACAAGGGCGAAGTTGAAGTCCAGGTCGGAGACTTCGTCTCGGTCGCGATCGACGCGATCGAAAACGGCTACGGCGACACCATCC
>JBDTRV010000164.1:0-6092 GCA_039931475.1 Burkholderiales bacterium
TCTCGCCCGGCGCGATGCTGGCAAGCGGATCAATCATGCCGACGGCATACAGGTTGGTGTCCACCTTGCGCACGAACAAATCGCGCTTGACGCCTTCGGGCAGGACCCAGGCGCTCGCGAAATAGTGCTGCACCATCGCGACATAGCCGCCGGTGGACTGCTTGTCGATATCGGTCTTGTTGTGCTCGATGTCCTCGAACTTGACCTTGTGGTATTTGCTGGCATCGGTGTAGACGGCCGGGCCGGTGAAAGTCGAATAAAACGACGATTCGCCCGGGGGCTTGTTGCCGTCGCGCACCAGTTGCAGATAAAGCTGCGGCGCGACGGGGGCCGCGCCGGTATTCACCACTTCATGCCGCACGTCGATCGCGTAGGAGCCGCGTTTGACGGTAAAGCTCTTGATCAGCTTCACGCCGCCGATTTCGGGCGACTCGAAGCGCACCGTCAGGCTGCCTTCGCCCGGCTCCAGGGTGCGCGGGCCGGGCAGCACTTTCATCATCGTCTTGTGAGTCGGCAATGCGGCGCCGCCGCCGCTGGAGATCAAACCCGTTTGCGCGAGATACACGCGCTCACGGCTTTCGTCCAGCAGCTTGAAACGCTGGTCCTTGTGGACGCTGTCGGGATAGGCCAGCAACACGGCTCCGACCAGCGAGCCGCCTTCAGCGTCGAACGTGAGCTTGAATAGGTCGGTCGTGATGACCACCGGCTCGCGTACCACGGGCGCGGCGGCGGGCGAAGCGGCAGCAGTCGGCACTTGCGCGGCGGCGCTCGCGCCGGGAGCGGCGCCGCTGGTCACCGGGGCCGGCACGCCGGACGCGGGGTTTGCGGCCGATCCGGTGGCGCCGCCGGGCGCGGCCGCCGGCGCTGTCGCCACCGGCTTGTTGCCGACCGGAAAAAAGGTGGCTCGGTGCCCGTTGTGAACCTGCCACTGGTCCCACAGCAGGACCATCGAGAAGCCGAAAATCACCCACAAGACGATGCGGCGGATGTCGTTCATGAAGAGTTCTTTGGAAAGAGGAAAGAGAACAGTCGGGGCTTGGCGGCAGGCACCGGATCGAGTCCGCCATCGCACCACGGGTGACATCGAGCGATGCGCGCCACCGTCAGATAGCTGCCGGCGCCGGCGCCATGCCGATCGAGGGCTTCGAGCGCGTACGCCGAGCAAGTCGGCTCGAAGCGGCAGGCCGAGCCGAGCATGGGGCTGAGCAGCAGCCGGTAGCCGCGCACGAGGCCGATCAAAAGCCGCTTGATCATGCGCGAGTGGTTAGTGACTCGGCGTTGCCGGCACGATTGGCAATCGATCGAACAACTGCAGCAACTCCGAGCGCACGGCCCGTTTCAGCGTGTCGGATGTCGCGCTCACGAACTGCGCGCGGTCGAACGCGTGGCGCAGCCGAACGACGTAGGCGGCACCAGCCAGACGAGTTTCGAATTCGGCACTCACGTTGTGGATTTGTCGCTTGATGCTGTTGCGGGTCACGGCGCGACGCGCCCAGCGCTTGGGCGTCATGGCGCCAATCCATGCCTGCGCGCCAACGCTGCCTTGAGGAAGTGGCCGACTGGTCGGCGCTGCAAGGGCGGACAAATCCTGCCGATGCAGTGCGAAGTGCGGTGTTCGAACAATCGTCTGCCCAGCCAGCACGGCCTGAAATTGCGCGCGCGACTTGAGCCGCTGCAGCACTGAGGCGAGGGCGAAAATCCCGCGCGTCAGACCGCGAGACGTTTGCGGCCCTTGGCGCGGCGCGCGTTGATCACGGCACGGCCACCGCGCGTTTTCATGCGCACCAGAAAACCATGGGTGCGCGCACGGCGGGTCTTGGAGGGCTGATAGGTGCGTTTCATCGCTTGGATCCTTGTGGGTTGGGCCGCGGCGGCAGTGCTGGGCGACCATTTGTCTGGCAACGAGGCCCGGCAAACGAGCTGCGCTGCCAAGCCGGTACGGGCCCCGGTGGCTGCACTCGACGGCGGGCAACCCGCGATTATCGCAAACTTCCCGGCGAGCTGCGATTGTCACGATTCGACAGGCGTGGCTGGATCACTAGCCTTGCGGCTTTCAATCGGGACAATCCCCATGTGGATAAGGTGCTTTGCCCGCGCTTTCGATGGCACAATCCAGCGCTACATATCCACAACCAACAGATGCAGACAACGATCGAGGGACAAGAGCTGTGGCAAGCCTGTGTCGACCAGCTTGCGCAGGAGCTTCCGGAGCAGCAGTTCAACACCTGGATCAAGCCGCTGGCGGCGCAGGTTTCTGGCGATTCCTCGCGCGTCACCCTACTGGTGGCGAACCGGTTCAAACTGGACTGGGTGCGGGCTCAATATGGTGGCAGGATCGCCGCCACCTTGGCCCACCTCTACGGCCATCCGGTACAGCTCGAACTGACGCTCGCTCCCCGGGAAAACGTTGGCAGGCAAGGGTTTGCGCCCATTTCGGTGGCGCCCGATGCGGTCGCCCCGCGCCTCGCGCCGAGCGACGACGAAGCCACTTCCGCGTTGCGCAATCGTCTCAATACCGCGTTGACGTTTGACACCCTGGTCGAGGGTTCAGCCAACCGCATGGCGCGCGCCGCCGCCATGCACGTGGCGGGCATGCCGGGCCACCTCTACAACCCGCTTTTCATTTATGGCGGAGTGGGCCTGGGCAAGACCCATCTGGTGCACGCCGTAGGAAATCGGATGCTCGCGGACAACCCGCTGGCCAAAGTTCTCTACATCCATGCGGAACAGTTTGTTTCCGATGTGGTCAAGGCGTACCAGCGCAAGACTTTCGATCAATTCAAGGAGCGCTACCACTCCCTCGATCTGCTTTTGATCGACGACGTTCAATTCTTCGCCAACAAGGATCGCACGCAGGAAGAATTCTTCAATGCGTTCGAGGCGCTTTTGGCCAAGAAATCGCACATCGTGATGACCAGCGACACCTATCCGAAGGGGCTGGCCGACATCAGCGAGCGGCTGGTGTCGCGCTTCGATTCCGGACTCACGGTGGCGATCGAGCCGCCGGAACTCGAAATGCGGGTGGCGATCCTGATCAACAAGGCGCGCGCCGAGAGCACGGTGATGCCGGAAGAGGTCGCGTTCTTCGTAGCGAAAAACGTCCGCTCCAACGTACGCGAACTCGAAGGCGCGCTGCGCAAGATCCTGGCCTATTCGCGCTTCAACCAGAAGGAAATCTCGATCCTGCTCGCTCGTGAGGCATTGCGCGACTTGCTGTCGATCCAGAACCGGCAGATCGGCGTCGAGAACATCCAGAAAACGGTGGCCGACTACTACAAGATCAAGATCGCCGACATGTACAGCAAGAAGCGGCCGGCGAGCATAGCCCGGCCGCGTCAGATCGCGATGTACCTGGCCAAGGAGCTGACGCAAAAAAGCCTGCCCGAGATCGGCGAACTGTTTGGCGGCCGCGACCACACGACAGTACTGCACGCGGTGCGCAAGATTGCGGGTGAACGCCAGCAGTTGACCGAACTCAATCAGCAGTTGCATGTGCTCGAACAGACGCTTAAGGGGTGAGCTTGAAGCGGCAAGCAAGCGCACCAGCGGCGGGAACAATCGAGGCGACAATCACGGTTTGCGCCGCGTCTTCCTCGGGCGCGTCAGTGCGCCACGCAAAACAAGAATCCGAACAAGAGGCTCCCGATGATCGTCCTTAAAGCCCCACAGGAAAAGGTGCTCGCCGCGCTGCAATCGGTCGCGGGCATCGTGGAGCGCCGCCACACGTTGCCAATCCTTGCCAATGTGCTGATCCGCAAGACGGGGGCAGGGGTCGAACTCACCACCAGCGATCTCGAAATCCAGATTCGCACCAGCGCCGAACTCGGCGGCGATACGGGCGAGTTCAGCACCACCGTCAACGCGCGCAAGCTGATCGATATCCTGCGCACCATGCCCGCAGATCAGGCGGTGAGTCTCGAATCAAGCCAGAGCAAGCTCATTTTGAAGGGCGGCAAGAGCAAGTTCACCTTGCAATCGTTGCCGGCCGAAGACTTTCCATTGGTGCAGCAGGCCGCCAGTTTCGGCCCCGCATTCAGCGTGCCGCAAAAAACGCTGAAGCTGTTGCTCGATCAGGTCGCGTTCGCGATGGCGGTGCACGACATTCGCTATTACCTGAACGGGATCCTGTTCGTGGCCGAGGAAAAGCAGTTGAGCCTGGTCGCGACCGACGGGCACCGGCTCGCGTTCGCATCGAGCGCGCTCGATGTCGACGTGCCCAGGCAGGAGGTGATCCTGCCGCGCAAAACGGTGATCGAGTTGCAGCGCCTGCTGTCGGATGCCGAGGGCGCGATCGAAATGCGGTTCGCGACCAACCAGGCCAGGTTTGTGTTCGGTGACATGGAGTTCGTCACCAAACTGGTCGAAGGCAAGTTCCCTGACTACAACCGGGTCATTCCGAAGAGTCACAAAAATCACTTCACCCTGGGCCGCGCGCCATTGCTCGCGTCGTTGCAGCGTACCGCGATCCTCACCAGTGAAAAATTCAGGGGCGTGCGGCTGAACATCGAGCCCGGCAGCTTGAGAGTGGCGTCGAGCAATGCCGAGCAGGAAGAAGCGGTCGACGAGCTCGACATCGACTACGGCGGCGATGCGATCGAAATCGGCTTCAACGTTGCCTACCTGATCGACGCATTGACCAACATGAGCCAGGAAATGGTTCAGTTTCAACTGGCCGACTCCAACAGCTCCGCCCTCATCACCATTCCCGACAACGCGACGTTCAAGTACGTGGTGATGCCGATGCGCATCTGATGCCCGCCGCGGCACGGGCGATGGATCGATTGCGGTGCGCCAAGCGCGCGGCCCCGCCACGTCGTTTGAAGAAGATCGCGGCGCCGCCGCGAACCGTTGAGCCAACATGACCGAAGAAACCACCCCGACCCCGCCCGGCCCTGAAGACGCCAAGCCAGGCGATGCCAAAGCCGACGACATCGGCTCGCAAAGTTCCAACTACCAGCCCAAGATCGACAGCCACCAAGCCGGCGCGTCGGCTGGCTACGGCGAAGGCGCGATCCAGATCCTCGAAGGACTGCAGGCGGTGCGCAAGCGCCCCGGCATGTACATCGGCGACACGTCAGACGGCACCGGTTTGCACCATCTGGTGTTCGAAGTGGTCGACAACTCGATCGACGAAGCGCTGGCCGGCCATTGCGACGACATCATGGTCACGATCCACACCGACAACTCGGTCAGCGTGGTCGACAACGGGCGCGGGATCCCCACCGGCATCAAGATGGACGACAAGCACGAGCCCAAGCGCTCGGCGTCCGAGATTGCGCTGACCGAACTACATGCTGGCGGCAAGTTCAACCAGAACAGCTACAAAGTCTCGGGCGGCCTGCACGGCGTGGGCGTAAGTTGCGTCAATGCGCTGTCGAAAATGCTGCGCCTCACGGTGCGGCGCAACGGCAAGGTGCACGTGCTCGAGTTTTCCAAAGGCATCGTGCAAAACCGGATCGTCGAAAACGTCGATGGGGTCGCGGTGTCGCCGATGCAGATTCTGGGCGACACCGAAAAGCGCGGCACCGAAGTGCACTTCCTGCCCGACGACGAAATCTTCACGCAAAACAGCGACTTTCACTACGAGATTCTGTCCAAGCGCCTGCGCGAGTTGAGTTTTTTGAACAACGGCGTGCAGATTCGATTGAAGGACGAACGCTCCGGCAAAGAAGACGACTTTTCCGGCGCCGGCGGCGTCAAGGGCTTTGTCGAATTCATCAACAAGGGCAAGACCGTTTTGCACCCGAACGTGTTCCACGCGATGGGCGACCGCCAGAGCGACCAGAACACCAACATCGGCGTCGAAGTCGCGATGCAGTGGAACAGCGGTTACAACGAAAACGTCCTCTGTTTCACCAACAACATCCCGCAGCGCGACGGCGGCACGCACCTGACCGGCCTGCGCGCAGCGATGACCCGGGTGATCAACAAGTACATCGAGGAAAACGAGTTCGCCAAGAAAGCCAAGGTCGAAGTCACGGGTGATGACATGCGGGAAGGACTGTGCTGCGTGCTCTCCGTCAAGGTGCCCGAGCCGAAGTTCTCGAGCCAGACCAAGGACAAGCTGGTCTCAAGCGAAGTGCGCGCTCCGA
>JBDTRV010000165.1:0-6068 GCA_039931475.1 Burkholderiales bacterium
GAACTTGTCGGTGCCGGCGGCAAATGCGCTTGCGAACGGCGCGACGGCGGCGGTGCCAAGAAATCCGCGCCGACGCAGATCGACCGGTTTCTCGTTATCCGCGCGCGCGATCTCGCGGGTGATGGAGTCGGGCATTTGTCTCATGGCGGTTTATTTCTTCGTGGGGTGATGACCAGGCCTTCGTTGCACCCGCGCGGCGAACCGCGAGGCGTTGCCGAGACGCCAGGGTAAGCCGGCCAAGCCAGCCGACGCCGCCGGTGCTCGACCGTTCCCGAAAGGCGGCGAACGGCCAACGCAAGCTACGCCCGCAGCTTGCGGGTGTCAATCGGCAGAACGTAAGCAGGTGCACCGTGCACCCGAACACCGCGAGCGATCCAGGTTGCGCAGGGCTTGCGGCTTGCTTCGAGCGCTACAATGTAGCTACGTGGCGCATCGATGCGTCACCTGTTGAGGAGCAGGCAATGTTGACGGTGGATGTGCGCTCCCGCGTGGAGCCGGAGTTGAAGCGCGAAGCGGCCGCGGTGCTGCAGGCGGCGGGGCTGGATGTCAGCACGGCCATTCGGCTGTTCCTGCGCAGCGTCGTGGAAACGGGAGGGCTGCCGATCGAGGTGCCGCGCCCGAATGCCAAAACCTTGGCCGCCATCAAAGCGGCGAAAGCGGGCAAGGTGACCGGCACGACGCTTGACGATCTGTGATTTGAACCATGCCGCGAGTCATTTCCGAAACCCGCCAGTTCAAGACTGACAAGAAGCGCATCAAGGGTTCAGGACGGCGCGACTGGGAAAAGATGCGCGCGCTCGTAAAGCAACTGATGAACGATCGGCGCCTTGCCGAACGACACCGCGACCATGCTCTTCTCGGCGCGTACGAAGGCGTGCGCGAGTGCCATATCGAGCCTGACTGGCTGCTGATCTACGACAAGCATGGCGATTCGCGCTCGGGTGGCTTGATCCTGATCCGAACCGGGTCGCACAGTGAGCTTTTCTGAAGCCGTGGCTCGTTCCTTGAATCGGCCCATTCAGACAGCGGGATTGCTCGCATGAAACGGATCGTCAAATGGGGCGTGACTGCGGCGGTGGGGCTCGCGGTGCTGGGGGCGGTCGTCTGGGTGCGCTCCGGCGGTGCAGTGGTGCAGGTGGTGCCGGTGGAACGCACGGCGATCGTGCAGTCGGTGGTGGCCACGGGCCGCATCAATGCGCCCGCGCGGATCGACGTGGCGGCCGAAGTGTCGGCAACAGTGCAGCGGGTGTCGGTGCGCGAGGGCGACAAGGTGGCGGCCGGTGCGCCGCTGGTACAACTGTCGGACGCCGAGGCGCGCGCGGCGCTCGAGCAGGCGCGTGCGAGTCTGGCCGAAGCGAAAGCGCGTGCGTCGCAGCAGGCATCCGTCACGGCGCCGGTATCGCGCCAGGCGGTGGTGCAGGCCAACGCCGCGTATCGGGCCGCGCTGCGCGAACATCAGCGCGCAAAGAAGCTGGTGGCGGACGGCTTCTTCTCGCAGCAGAAACTCGACGAAACACGGCGCATGCTCGACACGGCCAAAAGCGCGCTCGATGCCGCGCAGGTGCAGTCGCAGGCGAACCAGCCGCGCGGCGTCGAACGCGAATTGGCAGCGGCACGCATCAGCCAAGCGGAAGCCGCGGTGCAGGTCGCGCAGGCGCGGCTCGATCGGCTGTCGATCCGCGCTCCGGTCGATGCGGTGGTGCTCACGCGTAACGTCGAGCCCGGCACGATGGCGCAGCTCGGCCGCACGCTGCTGTCGCTCGCGGCGCAGGGGGCCACGCGGATGGACGCGGCGATCGACGAGAAACACTTGCACATGCTGTCGATCGGCATGGCAGCGCGCGCGCTGGCCGATGCGTTTCCCGGCCGCGCGTTCGACGGAAAGCTCGCCTACATCGCGCCCGCGGTCGATCCGCAGCGCGGCACCGTCGAGGTGCGGGTCGCGGTGCCGAATCCGCCCGACTTTTTGCGGCCCGACATGACCGTGTCGGTAGAGTTGCTCGGCGGGCAGAAGGACGATGCTCTGGTGCTGCCCGCCGGCGCGGTGCGCGATGCGGATCGCGGCAATCCCTGGGTGCTCGCGGCGCAGGGCGGGCGCGCGGTGAAGGTGCCGGTCACGCTTGGGCTGCGCGGCGTCGGGTCGGTCGAGATCGCAAGCGGGTTGGCCGAGGGCGAGCTGGCGATCCCGCAGACCGAGAAAGCGCTTCCGGGCGACCGAATCACACCGCGCCTTGCGGCCGGCGAGAAGAACAAGGGCTTCGAAGTGCCGTCGTTCATCCGTGGATGAAGCGGCCTACGCGCAATGAAGGCAAAGCAACAGCACGGCGCCGCGAGTTCATGGGTTCGCTGGATGCCGTTCGAACTGCTGGTCGCGCTGCGTTTCCTGCGCGAGGGGCGCATGCAGACCGCGCTGATCCTCGCGGGTGTGACCGGCGGCGTGGCCGTGATCATCTTTTTGACGCAGCTCATCGACCAGTTGCAGGCGACCATCATCGACCGCGTGATGGGTTCGCAGGCGCACGTTGTGATCCGGCCGCTGGAAGAAGAGACGCGGCGGGTGGTGCGGCCCGATGACGACCGATCCATCGCGGCCATCGTGCAGCCGCGTGAGCAGCGCCTGCGCTCGGTCGATCAATGGGAGCGCATTGCGCAGCTCGCACGCGAAACGCCGGGCGTTCTCGCAGTGTCGCCCGTGGTCAGCGGCCCGGCGTTCGCGTCGCGCGGCGCGGCCAGCCGCAGCGTGGCGCTGCTCGGCGTCGAACCGGAACAGTACCGCAGAGTCGTGAAGATGGACGACAAGATGCTGCGCGGGCGCTTCGACGTCTCCGGCACCAACGCGCTGATCGGCAAGGAGCTGGCCGCCGATTCCGGCGTGGACATCGGCGATAAGTTTCGGCTGACGAGTGCCGAAGGCCGAGCCGAAACCGTGACGATCAGCGGCATCTTCGACATGGGCAGCCGCGACCTGAACCGGCGCTGGGTGTTCGTCACGTTGAATCTCGCGCAGTCGTTACTTGATTTGCCCGGCGGCGTGTCGAACATCGACCTCACGGTGGCCGAACTGTTCGGCGCGAACGAGGTCGCGGCGGCGCTCCAGGCGCAAACCGGCCTCACCGTTGATAGCTGGATGAAGACCAACTCGGGCTTGCTCGATGCGTTATCGAACCAGACCGTGTCGAACAACCTGATCCGCGGTTTCGTGATCGCGATCGTGGCCCTCGGCATCTCGAGCGTGCTGGTCGTGAGCGTGGTGCAAAAGCAGCGCGAGATCGGCATCCTGCGCGCGATGGGCGCGCGGCGGCGCAGCATCATGACGGTGTTTTTGCTGCAAGGCGGGTTCGTCGGGCTCGCCGGCTCGGTGCTCGGTTCGGTGCTCGCATATGGGTTGCTCGTGTTCTTCTCGACAGTGCTCAAGAGCCCCGACGGCAGCCCGTTGTTCGCGCCCATGCTCGATCCGGTGCTCGCGCTGATGGCGGCGCTGATTGCGTTCGGCGTCGGCCTCGCGGCGGCCGTGATTCCGGCGCGGCGGGCGGCGCGGATGGATCCGGTGCAGGCGATAAGAGCCTGACCCTGCGAAAATCACGCCCATGCGCCCGTCCCAAGCACTTGCCGCAAAACGAAGTCACGTGCTCGCCTTGGCGGCGGCACGAGGCGCTAGTGTTGTTCGCGTCTTCGGCTCGGTCGCGAAGGGCAGCGATCGCGAAGGTAGTGACATCGATCTGCTCGTCGATCTGCCTGCGGGAACGTCGCTGCTGCAAATTGCGGGTTTGCAACTGGACCTTGAAGATTTGCTCGGCGTGAAAGTGGATCTTTGCACCGAGCAAGAGTTGCACCCCGCGCTGCGACAGGGCATCCTTGCCGAAGCATGCGCTTTATGAACGCGCGCGATCGAATTGCGAGCGAGAGTGATGGCAGTGGCGGCGCCGGCTGAGACCGCGGGCCAGCCAATCCTTGGGCTGACCGGCATCCACAAGAGCTACAACGTCGGCACGCCGGTCGAAGCGGAGGTGCTGCACGGCATCACGCTGCGGCTGAACGAGGCGGAGTTCGTCGCGCTCAAGGGGCCGTCGGGATCGGGCAAGAGCACCTTGCTCAACATCATCGGCCTGCTCGAACGCGCCACCAGCGGCACGCTTGAAATCGCGGGTCGCGCAACGCAGTCGCTGGATGATGCACAGATCACCGCCCTGCGGGGCCAGACGATCGGCTTCGTGTTCCAGTTTCACCATTTGCTGCCCGCATTCAGCGCGCTCGAGAACGTGCTGTTGCCGTCGATCATCGGCCGTGGCACGGCGACGCGTGAGGCGGAGGACAACGCACTCGATCTGCTGCGGCGCGTGGGCCTTAACGGCTCGGAGCACAAGAAACCGGGCGAGCTTTCGGGCGGCATGCAGCAGCGCGTGGCGATCGCGCGTGCCCTGTCGTTGCGCCCCCGCCTGATCCTCGCCGACGAGCCGACCGGAAACCTCGACACCGTGACGGCCGACGAAGTCTTCGCCCTACTGCGCGAGTTCAACAAGGATCACGGCAGCGCCTGCCTGATCGTCACCCACGACCCACGGCTGGCTGCAGCGTGCGACCGGGTCATTGAACTGGTGGATGGGCGGATCGTTTGACGGCTGACCGGAGTCACTCGGCCGGCCGGATTGAAAACCGGACGCGACCAACTTTTCTCCGAGCCCAACCTCGCGGACATCGTTGAAACCCCGCGCAGGCACGGCGTATGCTCCGCGAGAAGCGGCTGGCGCGGTAAGCGTTGCCCGCTTTGGCGATCCGGTCCGGCCCCGACCCAAATCGCCACTTTGGTTGGGGGCTGCAGGAAATTTTCCATGAGCAATACAAGACGCGTGTTTTTGATGACGTTGGCTGCCACCGGCGCATTCGCCACCACGGCGGCTCGATCCCAGGCCCAGCCGATGGTCGACCCGACTGATCCGCAGGCCAAGGCGCTTGACTATGTGGCCGACACAACCAAAGCGGACAAGCAGAAACACCCGAAACACGCGAACGATCAGGACTGCGCCAACTGCGCGCTGTACCAAGGCAAAGCAGGCTCCGAGGCCGGTGGTTGTCCGCTGTTCGCGGGCAAGCAGGTGGCGGCCAAGGGGTGGTGCAGCGCCTGGGCGAAAAAGGCGTAGTCCGAGCCGAAACTGCGCCGACCAGGCTACTCGGCGAGTTCGATCGCGCGAACCGCTTTTGCGTGGTGCGACTGGATGCCGCGCCGCATTTTCTTGAGAGGGGTTCGCGTCGCTGGCGCTCGACGCAGGCTTCGGCGATGTCGCCCTTTCGAAGAACACAGTGTCGACCGCTGGCGACGCCTGCAGGAGGCTGCTAGGCTGATACGCCATGAAGAAAACCAGCAACGATTCCAACGCCGTGTCAGAGCCGGTGGACCTTGGCCGCCGAGCCCGCGCGGTCGGCTCCCGCGCCCCCTACGTCCCGCAAATCCGCCTGTACCAGAACTGGCTCGCCGACAAGCGCGGCCTCACGTTCGATAACTACGAAGCTCTCTGGCGTTGGTCCACCGTGGACCTCGACTCTTTCTGGCAGAGCATCTGGGACTACTTCGATCTGCAGTCGCCCACGCCGCACAGCGACGTGGTCGTGAACACCGGCATGCCGGGCGCCAAGTGGTTTCCGGGCGCGCAGGTCAACTACGTGAAGCAGGTGTTCCGGCATGTGGAGGCGGCGCATGCGGCGGGGCTTCCCGCCATCGTGGCCCGCAATGAAGCCGGCGAGCATCGCGAGATGAGCTGGCCCGAGCTGCGCCGCCAGGTCGCCTCGCTTGCGCTGCATTTGAAAAGCCGCGGGGTCGGTCCCGGCGATCGGGTGGTGGCTTACATGCCGAACATTCCGGAGACGATCGTCGCGTTTCTTGCCACCGGGAGCATCGGCGCGGTCTGGAGCCTGTGCGCGCCGGACATGGGCACCAACGCGGTGATCGACCGGTTCGCGCAGATCGAGCCGAAGGTGCTGATTGGCGTGGACGGCATCCGCTACAACGGCCGCGACATCGACCGCACCGGCGTGCTCGCCGAGCTGCGCGCGAAGCTGCCCACGGTTCAGCA
>JBDTRV010000166.1:0-6029 GCA_039931475.1 Burkholderiales bacterium
ATGGCGGCACGGTCTTCCTTGGCGCCGTTGAAAGCGATCTTGAACTTGCGCGGCAGAAACGAGAACTCGGGGTGCAGCGAACTCCACTGGCGCGTGATCTCGGCGAAGGGTCGGGTATCGACGATGCCGTCCTCGGCGATGCCCTCGTAGGCGTCGCAGGTAATGTTGCGGATGTCGTTGCCGCTGGTCTGAATGCCGTGCATGCTGACGCTTGCCAAAAGCTCCATCACGTCGGCGGCCTTCGTGATCGGAATCCAGTTGAACTGGCAGTTGGTGCGCGTGGTGAAGTGGCCGTAGCCGTAACGCAGCGGTGGCGCGGCCAAGGTAAGGCCCGGCTGCGCGGCCTGCAGCTCGTCCTGCGTGGCCTGGGCATGGGCCAACAACTCGGGCTCCGGCCGGTCATATTCGCGGGCGATATGGGCCAACGTGTGCAACTGGATGCTGCTGACCTCGCCATAGGGCACGGCGATGCGCGCCATTGGCGCATAGCGCTGGATGTACCAGCCGTTTTGCAGGCGGAGCGGCAGCAATTGCTCATCGGTCAGCTCGCCGCGCTCCCAGCGCTCCAGTTGGTCCCGGAATTGCGCGGCGCGCAGCTTGACGAATTGCTTGTCGAAGTCGGTGTATTGGTACATTTTTTTGAGCGAAGAAGGGTTAGATGGAGACGAGCTTGGCGCCCGCATAAGCGAGCAGCAGCGAAAGGAGGGAACGGATCACGCGGTCCGGTGTCTTGTGCACGAGTTGTGAGCCGAGCCAGATGCCGGGCAGCGATCCCGCGAGCAGCTTGGCCAAAAGCAGCCAATCGACCGAGCCGATCGAGGCATGGCCGAAACCGGCCACCAAGGTCAGCGGCACCGCGTGCGCGATGTCGGCCGCGACGATGCGGGGCAGCGGAAGCGCGGGATACAGCAGCATCAGCACAAGCACGCCGATTGCGCCGGCTCCTACCGACGTGAGCGTGACGAGCACGCCGATCACCGCGCCGAACAGCACCGCGAGCCACGGCCGGGTCGGCTGCACCGCGAGCGCCGCATCGGCCGGCGCCACGGCTTTGGGCGCTGCCTTGCCCACGACGGCCTTGTAGAAGGTCGCGGCCGCCGTCAGCAGCAGCGCGACGCCCAATATGCTCGTCATCGCGTGCTGCACCGCCGGATCGGTCGGCCCGAGCCGGTGCAGGGCATACAGAGTAAGAAGAGATGCCGGGATGCTGCCCGAGGCCACCCGCAGCACGACCGGCCAGTCGATCCGCCGCGCGCGCGCCAGGCCGATCGAGCCGCCCAGCTTGGTGAACGCGGCGAACAAAAGGTCGGTGCCGATTGCCAGGTGCGGCTTGATGCCGAAGCCGAAAATCAAAAACGGCGTCATCAGTGAGCCGCCGCCAACCCCGGTCAGGCCGACCACCAGGCCGACGAAGAAGCCGGCGAACACGAATGCCAAATCTTGCATGAGCCGGCGAATGTACCGGCTGGTCTTAGCTACGCGAACTACTTTTTTGTTGCTCTCTTATACGTCGATGCCTATAAGAGGAGGTGGAGCGAGCGACTAAAGCATCCGATTCCGCGCCAGCGGCGGATTTTTGCTGAAATAGCGCGTGATGCCGCGCACCACCGCATCGGCCAGCTTCTCCTGGTACGCCGGGCTTTTGAGATTGCGCTCTTCGTCGGGGTTGCTGATGAACGCGGTCTCGATCAGAACGCTAGGAATGTCGGGCGCCTTGAGCACCGCGAAGCCGGCCTGCTCGACCCGCGGCTTGTGCAGCTTGCCGACGTCGTCGATCTCCCGGAGCAGTTCACTCCCCAGCCGGAGGCTGTCGTTGACCTGCGCCGTGGTGCTCATGTCAACCAGCGCCTGATGCAAGTGCGCGTCGCTGCTGTGCACGTTCATGCCGCCGACCAGATCGGCCCGGTTTTCCTTGTTCGCGAGCCAGCGCGCGGTGGTGCTGGTGGCGCCGCGTTCGCTCAAGGCATAGACGCTCGCGCCGCTGGCGTCGGCCCGCACGAACGAGTCGGCGTGAATGCTCACGAAAAGATCGGCCTGCACTTTGCGCGCCTTGACCACGCGCTGAGCCAGCGGCACGAAAAAGTCGGCGTCGCGCGTGAGGTACGCGCGCAGGCCCATGCGGCCGTGCGGGCCGTTGATGGTGGTGGCGTTGATGCGGTCGCGCAGCCGGTGCGCGATCTGCAGCACCACGTCTTTTTCATGCGTGCCGCCGGGGCCGATCGCGCCCGGATCCTCGCCGCCGTGGCCGGGGTCGAGCGCGATCACGATGAAGCGGTCGGTCTTGGCCGCGGCGACCGTGCCGGCGGGTTTGCGTGGTGGAATCTTCGGGGCCGGGCCGATCGACGGTGCCGGGTCGATCCGCGCCGTCACGACCGGGGGCGGCGGCACTGGCTTGCCGGCGGCGGCCGCGGCGGCCGCTGCTTCGGCGGCCTCCGTGGCCGCTTGGCGCGCCATCAACGCGCCGAGCGGGTCGGCCGGCTCGTCCGAGAACGCGGTTGCCGCATGGCCGAACTCCGGGGTGGGCAACCGGTCGGCGTCCTTCATGCGCTCGACGATCAGCAAGTCCAGCGGATCGACCTTGCGCTGCGGGAACAGATCGAACACCAGCCGGTGCTGATACGGCTCGGTGGGTTTGAGCGTGAACACCTCCGGGTCGATCTCCTGCTTCAGGTCGATCACGAGGCGCACGACGCCGGGGGAGAACTGGCCGATGCGCAGGCCCGCGATGTTCGGATCGTCGCTGCGCACCTTGCCGTTGAGTTCGCGCAAAGCGGAGTTCAGATCGAGCCCGGTGATGTCGCACACGAGCCGGCTCGGCGGGCTCACGCTGAACACTTTGGTGACCAGCTTGGTGTCCGATTCGATCGTGATGCGCGAGTATTCGGGCGCGGGCCAGATCCGCACCGCGACCACGCTGGCGCCGCGCGCGATCTCGGTCCCGCCAAGCAGCAGCGCGAGCGCGCCGCCCTTGAGCAGGCGCCTGCGGGCGGGGCTGGCCTCGCCCGTCGGGTGCGATAGGAGGTGCAGGGGCTTGGTCATTGGAGCAGCTTCAATCCGGTCTCGGTTTGCGCGGTCAGCGTGACGTTTCTCGCTTCACCAGGCTGATCGTCACCGGCGCCGGCGCCATCGGCCTGCCACGCGATCTCGATCACGAGGTCTGCCAGTGGCAGCAAACTGCGGGCTTTCTCCGGCCATTCGGCCAGTTTCAACCCCTCGTCGGCAAAGATCTCGCGAAAGCCCGCGTCTTCCCATTCGCGCGCATCAGTGAAACGATAAAAGTCGAAGTGCCAAATGGCAAGGGATGGGCCAAGCAATGTCTTGTTTTCTTGCGCGAACTGTTGCGGCAGGGCAACTTCATAAGGCAGAACAACAGTATACGTCGGGCTTTTAATGCGGCCTCTCACGCCCAACTCTCGCAGCAGATGGCGCGCGAAGGTGGTTTTGCCGGCGCCCAGATCGCCCCGCAGTTCGATGAAGGCGCATGCGATTTCGGCATGCCCGGCCAGCGCTTCAGCGAACGCGCGCGTCTCGTTTTCGCTTTGCCAGACGGTTTTGTGCACGAGCGGAAGGCTGGTTGGCGTAAGGCCGCCTGCCGGCAAGCCGGTTCCTAGAATGGTCGGGTGGTTGAAAGCGCTCAGATCGATGCTCCCTGGCTGGCGGCCCAGATCGAACGATGGGCGCGTGAGCTTGGATTCTCCCAAACCGGGATCGCCGGCGTGGACTTGTCCTCTGCTGAAGCGGGGCTTCAAGAATGGCTCGCAAGTGGCTTTCAGGGCGAGATGTATTACATGGCAGCGCATGGGCTGAAACGCGCGCGGCCGGCCGAGTTGGTGCCGGGCACCGTGTCGGTCATCACCGCGCGCATGGACTACCTGCCGGCGTCCACCGCAGGCGACTGGCAGGCGGTCGAGTTCGATCGCCTGAAACGCCCGGGCGAGGGGATCGTCTCGCTCTATGCGCGGGGGCGGGACTATCACAAGGTGCTGCGCTCGCGACTGCAAAGGCTGGCCGAGCGGATCGAAGGCGCGGTCGGCCCGTTCGGGCATCGGGTGTTCGTGGATTCGGCGCCGGTGCTCGAAGCGGAACTGGCGGCGCGAAGCGGCATCGGCTGGCGCGGCAAGCACACGCTGGTGTTGTCGCGCGATGCAGGCTCGATGTTTTTTCTGGGCGAAATCTATCTCGACTTCGCGCTGCCTGCCTCCGTACCGGTCAGCGACCATTGCGGTAGTTGCACCTCCTGCATCGACGTGTGCCCGACGCAGGCGATTCTTTCCGCGCGGCGCCTCGATGCGCGGCGCTGCATTTCTTATTTAACGATCGAGCACAAGGGGCCGATTCCGCTCGAGATTCGCCCTCTGATCGGCAACCGCATCTACGGCTGCGACGACTGCCAGTTGGTCTGCCCGTGGAACAAGTTCGCGCAACGCACCAGCCTGCCAGACTTCGATCCGCGCGAGGGGCTGACCGGGCGCCACCTGGTCGAACTGTTCAACTGGAGCGAGGCCGACTTCTTGCGCCTGACCGAAGGCAGCCCGATCCGCCGCATCGGCCACGAGCGCTGGCTGCGCAACGTGGCGGTTGCGCTTGGAAATGCACTGGCCAGTGCGTCCGCGGATGAGCGCGAGCCGATCGCCAGTGCGCTGCTAGCGAGACGGGAGCACGAGAGCGCGCTGGTTCGGGAGCATGTGGGTTGGGCGCTTGGGCAAATTTCAGCATAAAAAACCCGTTCTCCGCTCGTCCTGAATGGATAGCTTGCTACTATAAATGTAGTAAAAGAGGTTTTGTTGCCGCGTTGGGCGCGCCTTTTGTAATCGCATCCAGGCGGGCAGAGCGGCGCCGGCTCGGCGAAAGGCAGGGCGAGTTGACATCCAGCAACCGATCCAACTGCTACAAGGTCAATAGCAAACTAGGTTCACTGGGTGAGCGGAAGCGGCTTTTTTGGCCTCGAAAAACGCCGTGGGATGGCGCGCAAAGAAACAAGACGGCGCCCGCGACACGCGCCGTCTTGTCATTCGTATTGTTTGGGGCGCGAGCCTCGCCGGGTCGGATCAGGCCGAATCCGCCTCCGGTGGATGCACGCGCACCACGCAACCATCGCGCAGCACAATCACATCGGTGCCGGTCTGACGCGCCATCTTGCGCGCCTGGCACGCCGCGCGCCGCAAGGCTTCAAGCGAGCTGGCCGCATGGCTTGCCGTAGCCGAGGGTAGCGCGGACCGGGTCGGCGCGATGGGGTCGGCGCGAGAAATGGAATTGTCGGCTGCGGTCACGGGCGTTCGCTCCAATCCAGCAAAACAGGTTCGTCTCCCGCATTGTCATGGAGAAACCACTCATCGACCAACGGGCAATATAGTTCCCGGAATAACCGTACGCCCACGGCAAAGCGGCGTCGGATGATCGCTTCGGGAATGTCATGACCGCCCTGACGAACCCGCTCGGCGACGCGCTCCACCGCGAGATCGGCCGACGGCAAACTCAAGAAATACAGCTCCACCCGATAGCCCAGCCGCCGCCACTCGGAGATCCGCCGCGCATAGCGCACGCCCGACAAGGTCGTCTCGAACGCGAAAGTGTCGCGCCTCGCTACATGCCGCGCCAGCTCGCGCAGCATCAACCGGCCGGCCTGCAACGCCACTTTTTCAGGCTCGAACGGGGACAACCCGGCCGCGATCAGGTCCGCGTTCACGAAAATCGGACAACCTGCCTCGTGCGGCAGAAACTCGCGCGCGAACGTCGTCTTGCCCGCGCCATTCGGGCCGGCGATGATGAGGATGCGCGGTGGTTCTTGCTGCGAAGTCACATTGGCTACCATCGCCGATCCCAAGCATCCTGACAAGCACTACCGTACCGACCGCCCATGCCCACGCTCAACTGGATCGGCAAGGACGCCGTTGTCAAACATCATCAAGACGTGCCGATCCGGCTTCTGGAGCCGGTGCCTGAGTTGTCCTGCGGCGCGGACGCCGGCCGGCAAAGCGGCAACCTGATCGTGCAGGGCGACAACCTGCACGCGCTGAAAGCCTTGCTGC
>JBDTRV010000167.1:0-6014 GCA_039931475.1 Burkholderiales bacterium
GCGCCGCCGCAGATCATGACCCTGGCGCACCTGGCCAAGCACGACTCGGTGGCCAGCGTGCTGGCCGCCGCCCGCGCGCGCAAGCCGCCATTGATCCAGCCCGAGCCGATCGAGCACGAAGGGGTGCGCTTTGTCTGCTACCCGGGCGACGATCGCCATCCGGTGCGCGATCGCGCCATGCCCGGCCCGTCTCGGTTGTGTTTCAGGGAAGGCCGGTTCGAGCCGCTTGAGGGATTCGATGCGCTTTTTGTGAATTAAAAACGCAGTTACCGCTCGCCCATCTTGAATTCGCAGCTACTAAAAACGTAGCAAACGGACATTTCGGCCTACTGCGGCTGGAACCCGCTGTCCTTGATGATCTTGGCCCAGGTCTTCGCATAAGCCTGCTCACGCGCTGCGAGCTTCTCGGGCGGCATGAAGTCCACAGTCAACCCAAGGGTGGTGAGCCGCTCGCGCACTTCGGGCAGCGCCACCACCTTGGCGATCGCCGCCGCGAGCTGGTCGATCACTGGCTTGGGCGTGGCGGCCGGCGCGAATACACCGTAGTAAGGCACATCCTCGAAGCCGGCCAGACCCAGTTCGGCAAACGTCGGCACGTCAGGCAGCGCGGCCTGCCGCTCGCCGCCGAGCACCGCCACCACATGCAGCTTGCCAGCCTTGTGGTTCTCGATGAAGTCCGGCACCGAGCCGACGCCGGCCGCAATCTGGTTGCCTAGCATGTCGCCGATCATCGGCGCGCTGCCGCGATACGGCGCCGATTGCAGATCGAGCTTGTATTTGGCGCCGATCACCTTCACGAGAAACTCCGGCGTCGACGCGGGCGCCGGAATGCCGACCGTGCCCTGGCCCTTGCGCTCTTTGCGCAACCAGCCGACGTACTCGGTAAAGGTTTTGGCCGGTGTGCCGCCGGACACAGCGAGCGCGTTGACGAAGGTGGCAAAACCGGCGACCGGCGCGAAATCGGTCTTCGAGTCGTAGCCGGGGTTCTTCATCACGAGCGGAAGGATCGAGATCGTGTGGTCGTGCGAGACGAACAGGGTCGAGCCGTCGGCCGGCGCGTTTTTCAAGGCCTGTGCCGCAATCTGCCCGCCTGCGCCGGGCTTGTTCTCGACGATCACGGTGCTGCCCAATTCGGTCTGTAGCTTTTCGGCCAAAAGCCGCGCGATCGCGTCGGTGCCGCCGCCGGGCGGAAAGCCCACCAGCAGGTGCACGGTCTTGGGCGCATCGGACGCGCCCGCGGCACCGATCGCCAATGCGGCCGACAGTGTCAGGGTGCCATGCCGCAATACGGTCAGCAGGCGGCGACGAGAAAACTTCAACATGATCGAACATCCTTTTGGTCGTTAAAAAAACAGTCGACCGGTGAAGCAGCGAAATGGCGGCGCTGCGCCCGAATCTTCCCTCTGCGCTTCGCCTTAACCGGCATCAAGGCGGGCCAAGCCGCTTGGCCGCATGATGATGGCTCTTTCTTCGCCGACGCTGCGCCGGCGACAGCCCTTGCATTCCATCGAACCGATCGCCTTCATGACCGTCCTTGCGCCTCGCTGCCTCGAACTTTACCCCGCGCTCGCGGCGGTTAAGCCGGCGCTCGGCGAGTTGGGCGCGGCCGCGCGGCCGATCGACGCGCCGGTGGGCACCGTCATGTTCGACGAGGCGGCGCCGTGCCGCGGCTTTCCGATGCTGCTCGAAGGCGAAGTGAAGGTCGCGCGGCGTTCCGGCGACGGACGCGAACTCGAGCTGTACCGGGTGCTGCCGGGCGAGTTGTGCCTGGTCTCCTGCGCCTGCCTGTTTCGCGCCACGCCGATGACCGCCTTCGGCGTCGTCACGCGCCCGTGCTCGTTGCTCTTGATCTCGCCCGAGGTGTTCATGCAATGGCTCGAAGCGCCGCCGTTTCGCAACGAGGTGCTTGGGCTGTTCGCCGAGCGCATGGCCGACCTGACGGCACTGGTCGATGCCGTGGCCTTTCGCCGTCTCGACGCGCGGCTGGCTGGCGCGTTGCTCGGCCACGGCCTGGAACTCGCGACCACGCACCAGGCGCTGGCCGACGAACTGGGCACGGTGCGCGAGATCGTCTCGCGGCTGTTGCAGCGCTTCGAGCGCGAAGGCTATGTGGCGCTGGCGCGCGAGCGCATTCGCATCCTGGACAGCGCCGCCCTGCGCACTGTGAGCGGCGCTGGGTGACCCAGGTCACATACGCGGGGCACCCGGGGCGGTTCAATGGGTTATCGGGCTGCTGTGGCCCGCAACCGAAAGGAATTGCCATGAAAACCAATGCAGGCGGCATCGACCGCATTTTGCGTATCACGGTCGGCTTGGTGCTGATCGGGTTGGCGGCGACGGGCACCGTCGGCTGGTGGGGCTGGCTCGGCGCGATCCCGCTCGCGACAGGCGCCATCGGCTGGTGCCCGGCCTACCGTTTGCTAGGCGTGAACACTTGCCCGATGCGCAAACAGCGAACCTGACGCCGCGCGGCGATCGCCGCACCCCAACCCAAGGAGATTCTCTTATGTCCATGTACTACATCGTCGACTCCGCCAAACCGTTCGACCAGGCGGCGGCCGACCTCGAAACGGCAGTTGCCAAGCACGGCTTCGGCGTGCTTCACGTGCACGATCTTGGCAACACGCTGCGCTCCAAAGGCGTGGAGTTCAGCGGCGACTGCAAGGTGTTCGAGGTGTGCAACCCGGGCCAGGCCGCCAAGGTCATGGCCGGCGACATGCGGCTGAACATGGCGCTGCCCTGCCGCATTTCGGTCTACACGGACAACGGCCAGACCAGGATCGGCATGATCCGGCCCGAGCCGATGCTCGGATCGCTGTCGGACGATCCGGCGCTGTCCGCGATCGCAAAGGAAGTCGAGCAGAAAACGCGGCAGATGATGGACGACGCCAAATAGCGTCCCGGCGCACCACTTCCAATCAGCGTTTGCGCGGCTTGGGCGCAGGTTCCGCCGCCGCGAGCTTTTTCATCGCGGGGCCGATCGCGCGCCGTGCCTTCTCGTAGCTGTCCCAGCGCGCGTTGCCGATCGCAAGTCGCTCGTCGATTGTCTCGAGCGTGAACTGGTCGCCCGATTCGATGCACTCGAGTTCGTCCCAGCCGATCGGCACTGAAATCCCGAGGCCCGGCCGCGCCCGCACCGACCAGGCAGCCACGGTGGTCGCGCCGAATCCGTTGCGCAGGTAGTCGACAAAGATCTTGCCTATGCGGTTTTTCGGACCGCTCTTGGCGACGAAGCGCGCGGGAATCGTGCGCGCGAGGTGCTCGACGATGCGCTTGGAAAAGTCCTTGACCGTGTCCCAATCGTGCTGGCATTTGATCGGCACCACCACATGCAGGCCCTTGCCGCCGCTGGTCTTGAGGAACGCGGGAAGGCCGAGTTCGTCGAGCAGCGCGCGCACCAGCATCGCACCCTCGCGCACCTTGCTGAACGCCACGCCGTCGCCCGGATCGAGGTCGAAGGTCATGCGGTCGGGCTTGGCGATCGTGCGCGAACAGGCGTTCCAGGTGTGCAGCTCGATGGTGTTCAGTTGCGCTAGGTTCACCAGACCTTCGGCGCCGGTGATCTCGATCAGCGCGCCGTCGCCGGGGTCGAGCCGAGGGTCGATGTTCGCCTCGATCCGCCGCACACCCGCGATGTTTTGCGCATCGGCATGCTTTTGAAAGAATTGGCCGCCGCTCACGCCGCGCGGCGCACGCACCAGCGCGACCGGGCGTCCCTTAAGGTGCGGCATCAGCACATCGGCAGCGCGGGCATACCAGGTCACGAGCTCGAGCTTGGTGGCGCCCGACTGCTTGTCGATCACGCGCTCGGGATGGGTCACCTTGAACGATGGTGCCAGCGCGGTCGCGTTTGCCTGAGCATTCGGCTTCGTACCCGGGTCTGCAGCCGGTTTCGTTGTCGCCTTGGTCTTCGTTTTGGCAGTCACTTTGTAAGTCGTTTTGGCTGTCGCGTTGTCACTCGCTTTTCCGGTTGCCTTGGCAGTCGCCATGGCGTTTGCGTTTGCGCGCGCCGTCTTGTTGGTCGCAGGGCGCGCCGGCAGCGCCGCTTGTTCCCGCGTGATCGCGCGTGTTTTCTTGTCCTCGCGCAGGCCGTGAAACACCGAATGCCTGATGCGGCCGGACGAGGTCCATGCGGCGAATGCGACTTCGGCCAACAGCTTTGGCTCCACCCAATGCCGGCCCTTCGCGGGGATCGCCTGGATGTTCTTGAACGGCGGCTGCTTCGTTTCCAGCGCGGTCAGGCGCCGGTGCAGATCGGCCAGCGATTTCTCGGTGAAACCGGTGCCGACATTGCCCGCATGGCGCAACTCGCCTTCGCCGTCATGCACACCCAGGATCAGCGAGCCGAAGCCGGCGCGCGAGCCTTGCGGATCGGTGAAGCCGCAGATCACGAATTCCTGCCGCAGGCTGCACTTGAGCTTGATCCAGTCGTTCGACCGACGTGAAACGTAACTGCTGTCCCGCCGCTTGCCGATCACGCCTTCGAAGCCAAGCTGGCAGGCCGAAGCCAGCAGGTTCGACGGCCGCACGTCGAGCGCGGCCGAAAAGCGCAGGATGCGAGCGACTCCTTTGGGCAAATCGACGAAGAGCGCTTCGAGCGCCGCGCGCCGTTCCCTGAGTGGCGCGGCGCGCAGGTCGTGGCCGTTGGCGAACGGCAGATCGAACAGGTAGTAGACGAGCCGCTGGGTCTCGTCCTCGTCGAATGCATTTTGCAGGGCCTGAAAGTCAGGGATGCCGTCGTCCCTGGGCAGCACGACTTCGCCGTCGAGCCAGCCACCTTCCAGCGGCAGCGATTGCAGCGCTTGTGCGATGCGCGGCATGCGCTCGGTCCAGTCATGGCCGTTGCGTGTGAACAGGCGCGCCTGCCCGCGCTCGATGCGCGCCAGCAGGCGGTAGCCGTCGAACTTGATTTCGTAGAACCAGTCGGCCTTCGCTTTGGGTGGCTCGAAGGCGAGCGTTGCCAGTTGCGGCTTCAAGGACGCGGGCAGCTTGCACGCTGTCGCCGAAGGCGGCAATGGGAGCAGCGACCGCTTCTTCGTGCGCCGCCCGGTCGACGCCCGGTTCGTTGCTGGCGCGGCGTCTGAAGCCGCTGCCTCTCGTGCCGGCGCGGGTGCCTTGTTTGCCCTGGTCCGGCTGGAAGCAGCCGCCTTCGCCCTCGGCGTCGTCCGGGATGCGGCCTTCGCTGCCGCCTTGCCAGGGCCGGTCCGTTCGGCGTGCGCCGAAGACTTGCCGATCACGCTGTCCGGCAGCGCATCGACCACGCTGTATTCCGCCGCAGGCCGGGACGCCTCATCTTTTTCCTTGATTAGAAGCCACGGCGGTTGCCGCTCCTTTTGCCGACCGTGCATGCGCACCAGGGTCCAGCCGCCCGAGAGTTTTTCTCCTTCGAGCTCGAACTTGAGCTTGCCCTTTTCATAACCCTCACGCGCATCGCCGATCGGCTGCCAGACGCCACGATCCCACACGATCACCGTACCCGCGCCGTAGTTGCCCCTGGCGATCTCGCCTTCGAAATCGCCGTAGGAAAGCGGATGGTCTTCGACCTGCACCGCCATCCGCTTGTCCTTCGGGTCCAGGCTCGGCCCTTTGGGCACCGCCCAGCTCTTGAGCGTGCCATCGAACTCGAGCCGGAAGTCGTAATGCAGGCGGCTGGCCCAATGCTTGTGAATCACGAAGCGGCGCGCCGATTCGTTCGGCGTGCCGGGGTCGAACGGCTCGGCCGTCCGTGCCGGGTTGCGTTTGGCGCGGTAACGCGCGAGACCGTCTTCCTTTTCGGCGCGCGTCATGGTGGTGGCGAAGTGGCGATCGAGCGGGGCAAGCCTTGGCTGGTGCTACGCCACCTTGCGCTGCGGCGCCTTGCTGGCCGCGCCGCGTTTCGTGGCGTTGGCCGTGGTTGCCGACTTCGCCTTGTCGGCCGGTTTGGGCGAGGCATTGGTGCTGCCGCGACGGGTGGCGGACGCTGCGGTCCTGCCGGCCTTGGCCTTGGTCTTGACCTTCGAACCAGGTTCGTCGCC
>JBDTRV010000168.1:0-6008 GCA_039931475.1 Burkholderiales bacterium
CGCGCGGCGGCTTGCGCTGGTCGGACCGGCCGGAAGACTTCCGCACCGAGGTGCTCGGCCTGGTGAAGGCGCAGATCGTCAAGAATGTGGTGATCGTGCCGGTTGGCTCCAAGGGCGGATTCGTGCTGAAGAAAGCGCCGCCTTCGTCCGATCGTGATGCCTTCATGCAAGAAGGCATCGCTTGCTATCAGGACTATTTGCGCGCCCTGCTCGACCTGACGGACAACCGGGTGGCCGGCAACATCGCCCCGCCGCCGCAGGTTCGCCGCATCGACGGCGACGACCCCTACCTCGTGGTCGCCGCCGACAAGGGCACCGCGAAGTTCTCCGACTTCGCCAACGCGATCAGCGAGGAATACGGCCACTGGCTCGGCGATGCGTTCGCCTCCGGCGGCAGCGTCGGCTACGACCACAAGGGCATGGGCATCACCGCGCGCGGCGCATGGGAAAGCGTGAAGCGCCACTTCCGCGAGCTCGGGCACGACACGCAAACGGAAGACTTCACCGTGGTCGGCATCGGCGACATGTCGGGCGACGTGTTTGGCAACGGGATGCTGCTGTCCAAACACATCCGGCTGGTGGTGGCGTTCGACCATCGCCACGTCTTCATCGACCCGGAGCCGGATGCGGCCACCAGCTACGCCGAGCGCGAGCGGCTGTTCAAGCTGCCGCGCTCATCCTGGGCCGACTACAACACCGAGCTCATCTCGGAAGGCGGCGGCGTCTGGCCGCGCTCGGCCAAGCGGATTTCGGTTTCGCCGCAAGCGGCGGCCCGCATAGGCATCGAGGCCGGCTCGATCGCGCCAAACGAACTGCTCTCGGCCATTTTGAAAGCGCCGGTCGACCTGGTCTACAACGGCGGCATCGGCACCTACGTGAAAGCCAGCACCGAATCCCATGCGCAGGTCGGCGACCGCGCCAACGAAGGCTTGCGTATCGACGGCCGTCAGCTCAGATGCAAGGTGATCGGCGAAGGCGGCAACCTGGGCTTCACGCAGCGGGGCAGGATCGAAGCCGCGCTGCAGGGCGTGAAAATCTACACCGATGCGATCGACAACTCGGCCGGCGTCGATACGTCGGACCACGAAGTCAACATCAAGATCCTGCTGGGCACTGCGGTGGAAGACGGCGAACTCACGCTCAAGCAGCGCAACGCCGTGCTCGCGGAAAACACCAATGCGGTCGCCGCGCTGGTGCTTCGCGACAACTACTTCCAGACCCAGATCATCTCGCTCACACGCCGGGTCGGGCCGGCGGTGATCGAACAACAGGCGCGCTTCATCCGCTTTCTCGAGAAGGCCAATCTGCTCGCCCGCGCGATCGAGTTCCTGCCGAGCGACGAAGAAATTGCGCAACGCAAGGCGCAAAAACTGGGCCTGACCAGCCCGGAAATCTCGGTGCTGATGGCCTACAGCAAGATGTGGCTGTACGACCAGATGCTCGACTCCGACCTGCCCGAAGACTCGTGGATCGGCACGGCGGCGGCGCGCTACTTCCCGGCCGGCCTGCGCGAAAAATTCGGCGACACCATCGAGCGCCATCCGCTCAAGCGCGAAATTGTCTCCAGCCACGTGATCAACAGCATGATCAACCGGGTCGGCGCCACCTTCGTGCACCGGCAGATGGAAGCCACCGGCGCCAAACCGGCGTCGATCATCCGCGCCTACCTGCTGGCGCGCGAGACCTTCGAGCAGGTGAAAAACTGGATCGGCATCGAGGCACTCGACAGCCAGGTGCCGGACGAAATCCAGGCCCAGATGCTGAGCGAGATCGACCGCTTGAACCTGCGCGCCACCCGCTGGTTTTTGCGCAGCAAGCGGCTGGCCGAGCCGATCGATGCCACCATCGAGCGCGCGCGGCCGGGTGTCGCTGGCCTGCTTGAACGCCTGCAGGCGGAATCGAACGCGCCCGTAAACGAACGCATCGCACTCAGCGCGCAGCCATGGATTGAAGCCGGCGTGCCCGAGCCACTCGCGCTCCGGGTCGCCGCCTCCGATTCACTTGTGGCCGCGCTCGACGTCACGGAGCTGGCCCATGCCACCGAACAGCCGCCTGAGCGCGTGGCCGACGTGCTGATCGCTGTTGGCGAACTGCTCGGCATGCCGAACCTGCAGGCCATGATCGACGCGCTGCCGGCCGAAAATTACTGGCACGGCATGGCCAAGACCTCGCTCACCGACGACCTCGCCGACCTGCAACGCACCCTCACCGGCGAGGCGTTGACCCATGCGCAAACCGACGATTCCCACGCCACCATCGCGGCCTGGGAAGCATCGGACCACGGCGCGCTGGAGCGCGCGCAGCGGCTGCTCAAGGAACTGGCCGAATCGCCGAGCGCGGATCTGGCGATGCTGTCGGTCGCGCTTCGGGAGTTGCGCAGCCTGGCCTAGCGCGGCGCGCGAGTCATGAGGGCGTCTTGTCCGCTGTTAGCTGCGGGCGGTGGCGGTGGCGGCGGGCAGCGGCGGGCCATGGCTGGCCGCGACGGGTCGTGGCGGGCCGTGGCACCTTACTCCGGACGAAAAGGTGATCAAAAAGGGCCTTCGCCGCTCGTCCACTGGCGCTTTTCAGCTATCCAAATAATAGTAACCGAGTGCAGGCCGATTGGCCGCCCGGCCAGCGGCATCGGCCAGCGAGGCGGTGCGCGCAGCCAGCGCAACGCTCGCGACCTCGGCTTTGATTTGAACGGGTCGATCGAGATTCGCAACGGCTTGCGGAGCATTGCCTGCCGCCTAACGAGCCAATTGCGTCGCCGCCGTGGGCGGTCGGCTACAGCGGCGGGTTAGCCGGCAACGGGCCGGAGCGCGAAGGACATACTGGCCAGTTCAAACCAAATCAGCATTGAAAGCAGAAACGCGCGCTCGAACAAGCCGAATAGTCTCTTGAGCGGAGGCAGCATCGTGACGACGACGCCAGCAAGAGACAGCATACAAAGCAGTTGCATCGCGTCCAGAGCCGCTTTCAAGGGCATGGCGGCGAACAGCGGCGCGGCATTTGCAATGACCGTGTAGGTGGCCGCGAACACGATCACCGCAAGAAACAAGTGGAACATTCCGCGCAGCGATGTGCCTTGGCCTTTGGCGTCGGTAGGCACGGCGATCACCGCGACTCTGGCCACCACCAATACAACCAGACCGATCGCTACGATCGAGGGCAACGGACCCGGCCTGCGCAGATAGGCTGCAATTGCGAACAAGGCAATCGCGGCGGTGCCGAGGTGACCGTAGATGCGAAAGAGGCCGGCGGTGGAGCCGGTCCCGAACAGGCTCACCGCGTCGCGCACTACATGAACTGATCGGTTGACTGCATGGAGCCAGCAGAACAGGACGATGGTCGCGACGAACAGGGCTGCGGCGGTGATAGCGAGCATGGCAAATTATGCTGCCCACCAACACCATTCAGCCTGCTTCGGGGCAGAGTCGCATTGGCTCCGCCGGGCAAGCGGATCAGGTGATGGAGCCGCCCTTCGCATCGGCCAACACGGCCGGCAATTGCGCCATGTCGCTGAATAGGTGCAGCACCCCCACCGCGCGCAGCGCCTCGGCGCTGTCGTGCCCCGGCCCGCCCGGGCAATAGCCGAACACGGTCGCGCCGGCCGCGAGGCCCGCCGCGCTCCCGTTGGCGGTGTCTTCGATGACGGCTGCGCGCGCGGGATCGACCTTGAGCGCCGCGGCAGCCGCCAGATAAACGTCAGGATGCGGCTTGTTGCGCGCGCACTCGTGGCCGCTGTAGATGCGGCCCTCGAAGTACGGCATCAGCAGGGCCTTGCGCAACTGCATTTCAATCTTCCCGCGGTCCGCGCCAGATGCGCAGGCGATGCGGCCATTGCACGCTTTGTGCAGCGCTTGCACCGCCGCCATCGCGCCGGGAACGATCAACAGCTCGGCTTCCAGCGCGGAGTTGCGTCGCTGCCAGAACGCGGCCAGCCAGTCTTCGGAGAACGACTTGCCGGTGTTCGCCTCGATCAGCGCGCGCCGATCGCGCACCGCGTGTCCGACGAAGATCGCCATGCTTTCGGCCAATGTCATGCGCCAACCGATCTCTTCGAGCATGTCGCGCAGCACGCGGTTGGTGATGGTTTCGCTGTCAACGAGCACGCCGTCGCAGTCGAACAGGACGGCGTCAAAAGGGATCATGGGGTCGGGCTTTCATGTGGCTGCCATGGCAGCGCAGCGCAGCATCGCGATGGGCGATGGGCGATGGGCGATGGGGCAATGGCCGGAGAGCAAAATGCTTCTATATTGATAGCTAAAAAACGCCAATGGACGAGCGGCGAAGGCCTATTTCGTTCACATTTCTGGGTGAATGGGGCGCTGGTGGATCGCGCCTTTGCATCGTCGGCGAAAGCGCGCCCGTTCAAAGCGGATCGCCATCGACGTAAAACCAGCGGCCATTCTCCAGCACGAAGCGGCTGCGCTCGGCCAGCCGCACCGCCTTGCCGCCGAGCCGATAGCGGGCGACGAATTCGACTTCGGCGTGGCCTTCATCGATGCGCCGATGCGAGCGCACGTCAAGGCCCAGCCAGTGGGCGCCGGGATTGAACGCCAGCTCCGAAGGTCGCTTGCCCGGGTGCCAGGTCGCAAGCAAATAGTCCGCCCGCTCTAGCACGAACGCGGTGTAGCGGGAGCGCATGAGCGATTCGGCGTCGGGCGCGCCCTCGCCTCCTGTCGCGGCATCTATGTAGGGGCCGCAGCACTCCGCGTAGGCCAGCGGGTGGAGACGGGGATCGAGCCGGCCACAGGGGCAGACCATTGCGGCTTTTGAATTCTTGATGGTCAAGGCAACCCGTGATCGCGCGGCGACCTGGTCCGGGTGATTGCGTTTCTGACGTCCAACGCGGCGCGGGCCATTCTTGACGTTGCGATGGCGATGGCGATGGCGATGGCGGCGGTGGCGGTGGCGGCGGCGGCGGCGGCGGCGGTGGCGGTGGCGGTGGCGATGGCGGTGGCGGTGGCGATGGCGATGGCGATGGCGATGCTGAGTTGACTTCGCGTCGGCTTCACCATCGAACGAAATTTCAAATCATCCATGCGTTCTAGCTCGGCCTTTTGACTGGCATGTGAGTCAGCGCATCCGCGCATCGCCATGGATCGATCCGCTCGCGATTTTCCTGTCACGTTCGTCGTTCGGCGCGCGTCTAACTTCATGTCAGCACCGCAATCCCAGGGCGCTGCCAAGGGCCGAGTCGGCCCGCATGTTTTCAAACCGGAGAGTCATCATGAGCAAGTCTTTTTCAAAAGCCATTGTCCTCGCCATCGCGGCGGTGGGAACCGCCGGCCTGGCACAAGCACAGGGCGCGGCCGGCCCGAGCTACCCGGCATTGAAGTCGGTCCACAGCGAAGAATCCCGCGCGCAGGTGGAGTCATCCGCGCACGATGCGCTCACCCGCACCTCCCGCGCGAGCCAATACGCGGGCTTCGCGCAGGGCGCCAGTTATCCGGCACTGCAAGCGAACTTCACAAGCGCGCACAGCCGCGCTGAAGTAGCCAGCGAGGCGCGCCCGGCCGTCGGCGCGGCGTTGTCCATCAACTCTGACAATCGCGATGGCGCCTGAGGGCACCTCGTTGGCCGGGCGTTTCCTCGAAGGCCGACACCGAGCCAACGACGGGCCTAACGTTCGCGGACGCGATCGTCGCCTGAGCGGCGGGCCTTCGCTGGCGTGAAGGTTCGCGGCGCCCGGCGCCGCGCGCTCTCTATCTCTGCGTGAAGCTGTCGGGGAACTGATGCCAGGCGCTGAAGGCTCCCACCACTCCGACGCGGGCACCGACTGGGCGATCGGAACAAAACCGAAATAACTCCCGGAACGTCGCCGACGCCGCAACCATCCAATGGAGCGGAAACAGTCATCAGTTTTTCCCGAACCGATTCATCAAGAGGGTGCAGCCATGAAAAAAGAGATCCGAGGCATTCCAAGTTTTTGGGGCAACGCCGCGAGGCGGCAGGCGGTGCAACATTTAGAGCTTATCCGTAAATAGTAAACTGTCGTTCCGAGCCGCACTGTACGCGGCGCC
>JBDTRV010000169.1:0-6002 GCA_039931475.1 Burkholderiales bacterium
TCTTCGCCAATTTAGCCGCGTTACCACGCGACAGCCGCGACACGCTTTTCCTGCTCGCCGTGGTCGCCTGGCTGATGCTGCCGCAGATCCGCAATCTTCCGCTTTGGTGCTCCGCGCTCGCGGCGGGCGTGTTGCTGTGGCGCGGCTGGCTGGCACTCAAGTCGCGGCCGTTGCCGAGCAAATGGTGGTTGCTCGCCCTGCTGGCGGCCGCGGTGGTTGCCACCATTGCGACCCATCGAACCATCCTCGGGCGCGACGCGGGTGTCACCCTGATCGTGGTGCTGCTCGCCTTGAAGACGCTGGAATTGCGGGCTCGGCGCGATGCGCTGGTGGTGTTCTTTCTCGGCTTCTTCACGATGCTGACCAACTTCTTCTTCTCGCAGTCGTTGCTCACGGCGGCGGCGATGCTGATCGGTCTGCTTGGCTTGCTGACTGCGCTGGTCAACGCGCACATGCCGGTCGGCAAGCCACCGCTCATGCATGCGGCAAAGATGGCCGGCGCAATGGCGCTGCTTGGCGCGCCGATCATGCTGGTGCTGTTTTTGCTGTTCCCGCGCCTCGCGCCGCTGTGGGGCATTCCGGCCGATGCAATGAGCGGGCGTACGGGGTTGTCGAACAGCATGCAAATCGGCAACATCGCCAAGCTCGCGCTGGACGACCGGATCGCGCTGCGAATCAAGTTCGACGGCGATGCGCCGCCGCAACGCGACCTTTACTTTCGCGGCCCGGTGCTCGGACGCTTCGACGGGCGCGAATGGCGGCCGCTGGCCGGCCGGGACGCGCCGATCGACATCAAACTTCTGGGTGCGCCGGTGCGCTACGAGGTGACCTTGGAGCCGAGCAACCGGCCCTGGTTGATGCTGCTCGAAGTGACGGCCGATGCTCCAAAGCTGGCCGGCTTAGAAGCCGCGCCCACGACCGACCTGCAATGGCTCGCGAGCCGCCCGATCACCGACATCACACGCTACCGGGCCGAAAGCTACACCGAGTTCCGCTACGGCCAGCAGGCCAACGCCGCCGACTTGCGCCCGTTCGTCGACCTGCCGGCCGGCTACAACCCGCGCACCCTGCAATGGGCGGCCGAGTTGCGCGCCGATCCGCGGTTTGCGCGCGGCGGCGCCGGCGCGCTGGTGACGGCGGCGCTGGATCGGCTTTCCACCGGCGGCTACGGCTACACGCTGGAGCCGGGGGTCTACGGGCAACATTCGGCCGACGAATTCTGGTTCGACCGCAAACAAGGCTTCTGCGAACACATCGCGTCCGCCTTCGTGGTGCTGATGCGAGCGCTTGATATTCCGGCCCGCATCGTCACCGGCTACCAGGGCGCCGAGCTGAATCCGGTCGACGGTTTCTGGGTAGTGCGCAACAGCGACGCCCACGCCTGGGCCGAGGTCTGGATCGCGGGGCAAGGCTGGCTGCGCGTGGACCCGACGGCTTCAATAGCGCCGGACCGAATCGCGGGCTTTTCCACCCTGCGCGCGCCGCAGGGCGCGATGGCCGGCATGATCGGCGCCGTCAGCCCGAACCTGGCGGCGCAACTGCGCGCCGCCTGGGAGGCCATGAACAACGGTTGGAATCAATGGGTGCTGAATTACACCCAAAGCCGCCAGCTCGATTTGCTCAAGCACTTGGGTTTCACTGCGCCGAGCTGGCAGGACCTCGGAATGGTGTTGATCGCGGTGCTGGTGCTCGCGGCGCTCACCGCCGCGCTCTGGACGCTGTGGGATCGGCAACAACACGACCCATGGCTGCGCCTGCTCGCGCGGGCGCGCAAGCGGCTGCTCGAGGCCGGCATCGATCCAGCCCCGGCCGCGCCGCCGCGCGAAATCGCGCAGCTGGTGCGGCGCGAAATGGGCGGGCGCTGGACCGGTGGCGCAGGCGCAATCGCCGACTGGCTGCTGCGCCTCGAAGCGCAACGCTACGCACCCGAGTCCGGCACGAGTCTTGCGAAACTGAAAAACGAGTTTCACCGCTTGCGCTGGCCGGCGAAAGGTTCAGGCAGAATGCGCGAATGATCCGATTTGCTCTGCTATTGATAGCTGGTTTTGCAATGTGGACGGGCGCAAATGCCCAAAATATTGTTAAAAACCGCTTCGTGGAAGGCTCCACCAGCTACCGCACGCATGAAGCGGCGTTGCGATTCGCGCGCGAGGTTGCCGAGCGGCGCGGCCTCGATCCGAAATGGGTCCGGCAAGTGCTGGCACAGGCCGAATTCCAACCCAACGTGCAGCGACTGATGTTGCCCCCGCCCCCCGGCAAACCGAAGGACTGGAGTGCTTACCGAAGCCGCTTCATCGACCCGGTCCGCATCCGAGCCGGTGTGCGCTTCTGGGAAGCGAACCGCGAAGCGCTGGCGCAGGCCGAGGAAGAATTCGGCGTGCCGGCGCGAATCATCGTCGGCATCATCGGCGTCGAGACGATCTACGGGCAGAACATGGGCAACTATCGCGTGCTGGACGCGCTTGCCACCTTGACCTTCGATTTTCCGCAAGAGCATCCGCGCGCGGCCGCCCGGCAAGCGTACTTCCAGGGTGAACTCGAAAGCTTTCTGACGTTGGCTGCCCGCTCCGGCTTCGATCCGCTGAAGCGCCTTGGCAGCTATGCGGGCGCGATGGGCATGCCCCAGTTCATGCCAAGCAGCCAGGCCAAGTACGCAATCGACTTCGACCGTGACGGTGCGATCGACCTATACCAGAGTGCGGCCGACGTGATCGGATCGGTGGCCAACTATTTCAAGGGCTACGGCTGGCGGAATGGCGTGCCACCCTTTTATCCCGTGCTGCTGGCGGGAAAGCACCTGGACTTGGCAGCGCTGCTCGAACCCGACATCCTGCCGACGTTCAGCGTGCAAGAATTCACCGAGAACGGCGCGATCCTGTGGGGCGACGCGGTGCGCTACAGCGGCAAGCTCGCGCTGGTCGAGCTGCAAAACGGCGACGCGCCCCCACAATACGTGGCCGGCACCGAAAACTTCTACGTGATCACCCGCTATAACGCGAGCAGCTACTACGCGATGGCGGTGATCGAACTTGGGCGCGAGATCGAAGCCGCGCTCGGGCCGTGAGGCAAAGACCTTTCTCGCACCGCAAAACACCGCGCCCCGTGCACTAGTTCCGCGCCCACGGGGGCCGGCTCATCTACCATCCTCAGCACCGTCGTTTCATCTCAAAGCCACCATGGATTTCGCAACCGCATTCAGCTCGAACTGGCCCCTCCTCGCCATCTGCGCCGTCGCGCTGATTGTCGTTTTTGCAATGCTCAAGGCGTCGATCTCCGGCGTCGAAAAAACGCTCACGCAATTGCGCGATGGGCAGGACAAATTGTCGAATCGGCTTGCCGAGCTGGAGCGGCGCACCGAGATCGTCGGCAAGCAGCAGACCGACGTGCTGAACCGGGTCAGCCAAGCCGAGCAGGACCTGGACAACCACAAAACCGGCGCGCTCGATCGGCTCGACGCGCTGGATCAACGCCTCGCCGGTACCGATGTGACCGCAGAGACCGTGCAAGCCACGCCTGAATCGATTGACCGCTTCAGCGCCGCCGCTGATGCCCTCTCGCAGGTCGCGAAGGAACTCGAAGGATTCGACAACCGCCAGTCCGAGAACTGGTTGCGCATCAAGGGCGACCTCGAAGAGCAGGCGTTCCAGCTGCAACGCGTTCAGCAGCACGTGGACAAGCTGTTTTCGCCCTCCCCCGCCCCAACGAACTGAGCGTCGCGCCGCCGCGCCTGGCGGCACGAAAGCACTGGCTTTGGCGGGCCGACCACCGCACGAGAACCGCTGAAATCAATGGCCGGTCAGGCAGTCGGTGCATTACGCAATGCACCCAGCCACCCACCGCGCAGCACGAACCCTGGAAAAGTGACCCATTGCTCCAGGAAGATGCGCAACACAGCGTTGCCAGGGCCAGTGAAAGGCTCTGGCGGCAACGCCTCGAAGCGGTGACCGCGGCCTTGCAGGGCGATCGACGCGACCATCGCGCCAGCGGCAACCAGGGCCACAAGCCACGAACCTCGAATCAAGGCCGCCACCAGAGCGACGTTGGCGACCAGAAACAAGGGAACGAGCACGATGTGGAGCAGCAAGTTACCCAGCGAGCGGTGATAACGCGGATAAGCCTCCCATTGCCAGCGCGGTAATTCAGTAGCGCTCATTTGGACGCCAGGAATAGTTTGGCCCTGGCGGACTCTTCGGCGCTCGCAGCCGTAGCCGCAAGGCCGAGTGAAAGCAGCGTCGCGCGCATCGCCTGATCGATGTCCGTAGCAGGCACCGTGGTGCCGATCAAGCGTTCGAGCGCCGTCGCGTCGAGCGCATGTGGCCGGCGCCACAGGTAGGCCATCTCCACGATCCCCCGCCACTGCGGCACGAACAGCGCCCCGGCGCGGATCAGGCCCCACGGCATTGTTCCGATCTTGAAGTCACCCGCCGGCGCAATGCCGAGAGTCCGCGCGGCACGTTCGATGCTCGCGAGCAATTCGGCGCCGGTCAGCGTGTGACCTGCAAAGTGCAGCGTGAGGAACGCCGGTAAATCCCGCCGCTTCGCCACCCGAACGAAACCGCGCGCCAGATCCGGCAGATAGGCCCATGCGTGCGGCACGTCGAGCGGCCCGGGATAGACCAGTTTGCCCTTGGCGAGCGACTTGGCAATCACGAGGTCGATCCAAGTGTCGGTCCCCGCGCCGAAGAAATCGCCGGCCCGGATCACCACGCTTTTCATCCCCTGCCCGACACGCTCGCGCATTTCGTTTTCGATCGAGCAGCGAATCCGCCCTTTCTCGGTCGTTGGCTGCTCGTGCGTGTCCTCGCGCAGCACTGGAGGCATTCGTTCGCCGAAGTTGTAGACGTTGCCGGGCAGCATGAAGGTCGCGCCAAGCTTCCGCGCCGCCTCCATGCCGAGCCGTGCGAGCGGCAGCGCCTCGGTGGCCCAGCGTGGGTAAGGCGGGTTGATCGCGTAAATCACCGCCGTGGCCCCGGCCGCCGCCGCACTTAGCGCGTCGGTGTCGGCCAGCTCGATCTGAAGGTATCGCGCTCCTGGCGGCAGCGTTGCGGGCACCCTGCGCGATTGCGCGAGCACGCGCCAGCCAGCTTCGGAAAATGCGGCAATGCAAGCCGCGCCCAGGCGCCCGTTGGCGCCGAGAATCAATACGGTGGAGTTGGAATCGTCAGTCATTTCATGGCCTCATTCGTTGTCGATGACGGCGATTGTTCCGGGCGTGGAGCCATCCGGCAATTGCCGAACCACGCAATCCAGGTATACAGTTGTGCATGAGCCAATCAACCTTCGACTGGTCGCTCGTCAAGAGCTTTATCGCGGTGCTCGACGCCGGCAGCCTGATGGGCGCCGCTCGCGTGTTGAATGCGCAGCAGCCGACGCTGTCACGTCATATCGCCGAGCTGGAAGCGCAACTGGATGCGCCGCTGTTCGAGCGCACTGGCCGCGGCGTGACCCCGACCGCCACCGCCCTTGCAATCGCGGCGGCGGCGCGGGAGATGGAAAGCGGCGCCCTCGCACTCGCGCGCACCTTGGCCGGCCAGCGCGAGGCCACCAGCGGCACCGTTCGTATCACCACCAGCCAGGTGGCGGCCAGCTATCTGATGCCGCCGGTGCTGGCGGCATTGGCGGCCGGGGAGCCGGGTATCCAAATCGAGCTGATCGTTTCCAACAAAATAGACAACCTGCTGCGGCGCGACGCGGACATCGCGCTGCGCATGGTGCGGCCAGCGCAAACCTCGTTGATCGCGCGAAAGCTCGGCGATTTGCCAATCGTCGCTTGCGCCCACAAAAGCTATCTGAAGCGCGCCGGCATCCCGCGCCATGTCGACGACCTGCTTGTGCACCGGCTGATCGGATATGACAGCGACGACGGAATACTGCGCGGTTTCGCGGCCCAAGGCACGCCGGTCGCGCGCGAGCAATTCGCGCTGCGCACCGACGATCACATCGCGTATGGGCGCCTGGTGGCCAGCGGCGCGGGCATTGGGTTCATGGCCGAGTTCAACCGG
>JBDTRV010000170.1:0-5985 GCA_039931475.1 Burkholderiales bacterium
TCATCGCCGAGGTCGCTTCGACGCTGAACGAGAACCTGCTGGTCCATTCGATGCTGGCGAAGGCGACGTCGGACGACGAGCGCCTGAACGAAACGAAGATCGACAACTACGACTTCGTCAATGGCGCGCCGGCCGTGGGCGCCTCGCTCGACCTGCAGGTGGCCCCGGAAATGTTCAAGCAGATCTACGGTCGCCGTAAGCAGAAGAAGAACCTGCACTCCTACTTCACCGAGATCACGCTGCCCAACATCGTGGTGCCGAATCGCCGCTATTTCACGACCAACGACCCGGTCATGACGCCGCAACTGCTCGACTATTTCTTCAACGAGCAAACCCAGGTGTTCGCGAATCTGGACGATCGCAAGAAAGTCTTGTTGCGTTCAATCTACGACACACCCGCCTATGCTGGCGTGCTACCTGCGGTCGATGCCGAGACGCAGCATCACCACCATATGCGCCAGCACCAACGTTACGCGCTGAAGTGCCCCGGCATGATCAGCGTGTCAGATGCGCATGAGCCGCAACTGCAGGCTTTCGAAGTGCTCGAAGTTTCGAAGTATGGTTTTCAGGCCGCCTCGCAGGTCGATCTGCCGCTGAACGTCTGGTGCGATGTGACGGTGCAGCTTGGCCGTTCAGAAAAATCCTTCATGAAGGCGATGGCATTGCGTGAGAGCGTCAATGGCGTCAAGGGGTGGTACGCCTTCAAGCTCGCCGAGCCCGATCTGGCATGGCGCAAACTCGTGAACGCCCTGCGGTCCGGCGAGACGCATGCAGACCTGGAAAACGCCACCGCCTTCACAGCGGTCGCGGCCTAAAAGGCTGGGCGGCAGACCAGCGCCGCCTCTTCCGCGGCTCAGACCCGGCCAACCTTTTCCATCAGCCGCTTCAGCACCGGCGGCGAAACAAACTTCCCGACCTCCCCGCCGAGCTTCGCGATTTCGCGCACCAGCGTGCTCGAAATGTGCTGATAGCTGTCGGCTGGCGTCAGAAACACCGTCTCGATAGCCGGCGCCAGCGCCCGATTCATGCCCGCCAACTGGCTTTCATAGTCGAAGTCGGTGCTCGCGCGCAAACCCCGCACCATCACCTTGCCGTTGTGCGCGGCCACGAAATCCACCACCAATCCTGAAAAGCTTTCAACCCGCACTCCGGGCAAAGCGCCGACCGTCTCGCGCATCAGCGCCATCCGCTCGTCCAGATTGAACATCGCGCTCTTGTGATGCCCGGCGGCCACGGCCACGATCACTTCGTCGAACAGCTCGGCCGCGCGCCGAACCAGATCTTCATGCCCGAGCGTGACCGGGTCGAAAGTGCCTGGATAGACGGCGATGACGGGTTTAGCCATGGATCGGTCTCCTGCTGAAGTCAATCGAAACCATTATGCGGCGGCAGCTTCAGCACCATCAGCGGCGACGAGCAGGTGCGCATGCACGTTTCCGGCCCGCAGGTGCTTGTGCAAGGCCAGGCCCATCGGCGCGAGTTGCCCGGCTTGCCAGGCCACTGGCGCCTCCAGGTAGATCCGGCCATTCCGATTCATGGCCAAGCGGGACGCCGCCAACGCCGCCGCGTGCAGCCCGGAGTCGAACGGCGGGTCGACGAACACCAGATCGACGCTTGCCGGCGCCAGCCGACGCAGCGCGTTCAGCCCGTCGGCGCGTTCGATGCGGACGACGCTGGCGCCGAGCCGCTCGCGCACCGCGCTGAGCTTGGCCACCAGCGCCGCGTCCTGCTCCCACATCCGCACCTCGGCCGCGCCGCGCGACGCCGCCTCGAACCCGAGCGCGCCACTGCCTGCAAATGGATCGACGCAGCGCCAGCCGGTGAGATCCTGCCCAAGCCAGTTGAACAACGTCTCGCGCACCCGGTCCGGCGTCGGGCGCAAGCCAGGCCGATCCGCGACCGGCAGCCGGCTGCGCTTCCACTGACCGCCGATGATGCGCACCTCGCCGGCCAGCGAACGTCCGCCCGGCGGGGTTTTGGCCGGTGCCGGACTCACCCCGGCTGACCCCCTACCACCACCGTGACCATCCGGTCCGGATGCAGCTTGCGCTCGATCGCCGCCTTGACGTCGGCCGTGCTGAGCGCCTTGACGTGCGCCGTCCAGGTGTCCAGATAGTCAAGCGGCAGGTTGTGCCACGCGATGTTCGCGACGTTGCCGAGCAATTCGCGATTGCTGTCCAGCCGCAGCGCGAAGCCGCCGATCAGATTCTGCTTCGCCGCTTCGAGTTCGGCCTCGGTGGGGCCGTTCGCGACGAATTTCGCGATCACATCCTGAGCAACCTGTACCGCCTGCGCCGCCTGATCGGGACGGGTCTGCATGCCCACGGTGAACGATCCGACGTGCAGCCCTGGAGAGAAATAGCTGTAGACGCTGTAGCTCAGGCCGCGCTTCTCGCGCACCTCGTTCGTCAGCTGCGAGACGAACCCGCCCCCGCCCAGGATGTAGTTGCCCACCGTGAGCGCGATATGGTCTGGATCGTCGCGCTTGTAGCCCGGCTGCCCCATCAGGATGTGCGCCTGCGCCGAAGTGAACGGGATCAGCCGGGTGACCGCGTGTTCGAGCGGCTTGACTTCAGGGATCGCCGGCAGCGCCTCGCATGGGCCACTCGGCAGCCGCGACAACAGCTCCGCCGCCAGCGCGTCGGCCCGCGCTCGATCGACCGCGCCGACGATGCTGACCTTGGCCCGGCACGGCCGGATAGTTTGGTCGTAGAACTTGCGCATGTCGCTGGTTTCTATGCGCTTAAGCGTCTCCTGTGTCATCTCGAAGCCGTAAGGATGATCGCCGTAGAGCGCCGATGTGTAGGCCCGGCGCGCGATCGTGGCCGGCCGCGTGTCGGCCTCGCGCAACGCTGCCGCCAGCCGCTGCCGGTCGCGCGCCCAAACATCATCCGGAAACGCGGGCGCTCCGAGTTGACGCGCGGCAAGCTGGCCGGCCTTTGCCAGCAACTCGGGCTCGGTCAGCGAGCGCAGCGAAAAGCTCATGCGGTCGCTGCTCGCGCTCGCGTCGAAAGACGCGCCCAAATCGGCCCAGGCTTCGGACAACGAGTTCTCGTCGATCGAAGGGTCCGTGCCCTGATCGGCAATGCCCTTGGTCGACTCCCCTGCCGTCGCCTGCGCCAGCCCCGCCTTGGCGGCCGGGTCGCGCCGGCTGCCGGCGTCGAAGTCGATCTGCACGTCCACCATCGGAATGCCCGGGCTTTGCACCAGGTAGACCTGCGCGCCACCTTCCTGCGTCCAGCGCTCGATCGGGATCGCAGCGGCCGCGCCGAGCGAAAAAAGTGATAAAAAAACGACCTTACCGCACGCCAGTATTGATTTTTTAGCTATCATTTTAGTAGTCCATGGCGCCAACGTCATCCGCTGGAACGCACTGCAAGCGGTCAGATCTAGCGGCAGCCGCGCCAGCAGGCCTGGCCCGGCCCGGCCGCGGGCGCTGCGCACGACAAAGTGAAAGAGGGCAAGCGAGCGACGCCTCGGTGAGACCTTGACCTTCTTCATTGGATTTCCGGCCCCCCGTGGCGCGCTCCGGCCGGCGGCGTGCGCGGCTTCTGCGCCGGATCGAGCGGCTGCGGCACCAGCACGCCCACGCTCATCTGGTCGCTGTCGAAATACTTCTTCGCCACCGCCTGCACCTGCCCCGCATCGACCGCGCGCAGCCGCTCGATCACCCGCTCCTCCGCGTCCAGCGGCAGGCCAAGCGCCCAGAAGTTGCCTAAAGCGCGGGCCTGCGAAAACACCGAGTCGCGCTGATAGACCTGGCTTGCCACCCATTGCGTCTTCACCCGCATGAGTTCACCTTCGTCCACGCCATAGCCAGCGACCCGCGTGACCTGGGCGCGCAGCGCATCTTCGACCTGCGCGGCAGTCTTGCCGGCGGCCGGCACGCCGTCGAGCACGAACAGTTGCGGGCCGCGCCCCCACAAGCCGTTGCCGGCGCCCGCGCTGTCGGCCACGCGGTCCGTCCCTTGAGTCAGCGCGCGGTCGAGCCGGGCGCCGCGGTAGCCGTCGAGCACCGCCGCCAGCACAGTGAGCGCGAGCGCATCGTCTTCGCTCGGCTTTGCCTGGCCGTCGAAGCCAGTCAACTGCGGCGCCTTGAACGCAAGCTGCACATAGGCTTGCTCGGCCGGCGCCTTGAAGTCGATCCGGCGCACGCCCCGTTGCGCAGGCTCTTCGCGCGGTTTGCGCTCGGGCACCGGGCGCGCGGGAATCGGCCCGTAATAACGCTCGGCGAGGCGCCGCACTTCAGCCGGATCGACGTCGCCCGCCACCACGACCGCCGCGTTCGCCGGCACGTACCAGCGCCGATAAAACTCACGCGCGTCGTCCGGCGTCATCGCATCCAGATCGCTCATCCAGCCGACCACCGGCCGGCGATACGGTGAGGCCACGAACGTCACCGCATCCAGAATCTCGTCCATCCGGCGCCGGGGCGAATCCTCGGTGCGCAGCCGCCGCTCTTCCTTCACCACCTCGATCTCGCGCTTGAATTCGTCGTCGGTCCACTCGTTGTTCGCAAAGCGGTCGGCCTCCAGCTTCATCACCTCCTCCAGGGCAGTGGCCGGAATCTGCTGGTAGTAGCCGGTGTAGTCGCGCGCGGTGAAGGCGTTTTCGCGCCCGCCCAGCGCCGCCACCCGGCGCGAGAACTCGCCGGGTTTCAGCGTCTTCGTGCCCTTGAACATCATGTGTTCCAGCACGTGCGCGACGCCGGTCGTGCCGTCCACCTCGTCCATCGCGCCGACCTTGACCCACAGCATGTGCACCGCCGTCGGCGCGCGCCGATCGGGCTTGACGATCACCGTCAGGCCGTTGGCGAGCTTGAACTGCTCCACCTTCGGCGGCTGAGCTTCAGCCGCATGGGCGGGAAGCAGTGAGACAAGGAAAACCGCGAAAACCGTGGTGACTTGGGCAAAGGCGTGGCGCATGGGACGTTTCATAGAATCAAGTTGATTGTAGAAACCCCCCAATGTTCAAGTTCCTGAAGAAAATTTTCCGTTCGTCCGACGCGCCGGCGGATGCCGAGACGCATGAGACGCACGACGAGAAGGAAGCGCGGGCTACGACCGAGGTAAACAGCGCCGATCCGCGAGTCGACTTCGCAAGCGACGGCAGTGACCTCTCCCCGGACTCGACAGCCGCCGAATCCGCATTGCGGTTCGAAGCGACCAGGCCGCCCGAAAGCGCGGAGCCGCCGCCCGGCAGGCTTTCCCCCGCCACGCCTCAGGTCGAGCAGCAGTCCGTTGGTTCGGCGCCGATCGACTTCGTGCTCGACCTTCCGCTCGATGCCGACCCTTCCACCGCGCCCCACAACGCGCAGCCGACGCAGCCGCTTGCTTCGCCGTTTGCGCCACCGTCACCCGCTTCGCCGCCACCCTCACCGGCCGTTGCGCCGCTGCCATCGACGCCGACCGCACGCGGCGCTGCACCCGTTGTGGTCGCGACACCTTCACCCGCGCCCGCGCCCGCACAAGCGCCCGCAGCCACGCCAGCACCAGCACCAGCACCGGCAACAGCACCGGCAACAGCGCCTGCACCTGCACCTGCGCCTGCACCTACTAGCCGCACTGCGCCCGTGGCGCCATCAGCGCCCGCCATGCCGCCCCGGCCAGAGCCGCCGCCGTCGCCTGCACCCGAGCCGGCCGCAAAAGCCGCGCCAAGCGCCGCTCGAGAAGCGTCCCCTCCGCACACCTCTGCTCGCGCTGCGCCGATCCCGCCGCCAACGCCCCAGCCGACGCAACCGATGGCGCCTCCCGCGGCCCGACGCAGCGGGGCGAGCCTGATCGGCAGTGCGCTGGTCAAACCGCTCGACATCCCGGTGCCGAGCGCCGAGCCACGCGAGCGCGCGCGCTGGGTCGACAAGCTCAAAAGCGGCCTGCGCAAGACCGGGTCGAACCTCTCGGGCGTCTTCACCGGCGCGCAGATCACCGAGGAACTGTACGAAGAGCTCGAGTCCGCGCTGCTGATGGCCGACACCGGCGTGGCCGC
>JBDTRV010000171.1:0-5982 GCA_039931475.1 Burkholderiales bacterium
TTGCTCTTCCACCATTGCTGGGACATCTGCGCTTCAATCTCGTCGATCTTCTTGAGCGTGACCGCCCGCTCGACCGGGTTGGACGGCAGGCTACTGTGAAAGAACGAGGGCCGCTCGGCCGGGTCGAAGCCGAGCAAGCCACGGCTTCTGAGCTTGCGCAACTGATCGAATTCGCGCTTGCGCACGAAATCGTTGCGTCGCTTGCGCTCGATCATCTCCCTGAGCGCGGCCTTGCTGTAACTGTTGTCCTTGTCGGTCTCACCGTGGTCGAGGTCGGCCCAGTTGGTCAGCGGGTTGCGCACGAACCGGGCGACCTTCGACAAGAAGCCAGGTGAGTCGTTGTTGGCCATGGACGAATTGATGAGCAAAGGTGACAACTTGGGCGAGGGCTTTAGGTGCAGGCGCAACGCGCGACGATCAGTCGCCGAACATCTTCTGCTTGAGTTCGCGCCGCTGCTGCGCTTCGAGCGAAAGAGTCGCCGTGGGGCGCGCCAGCAGGCGCCCCACGCCGATTGGCTCGCCGGTCTCGTCGCAGAACCCGTAGTCACCGGAGTCGATGCGGGTGATCGATTGCTCTATTTTCTTGAGCAGTTTGCGCTCGCGGTCGCGAGTGCGCAACTCGAGCGCGTGCTCTTCCTCGATCGTCGCTCTATCGGCCGGGTCCGGCACCACCACCGTGTCTTCGCGCAGGTGTTCGGTGGTCTCGCCAGCGTTCAAGAGCATGTCCGATTTCAGCCGCTGCAGCTTCAGGCGGAAGAACGCCATTTGCTTGTCGTTCATGTACTGGTCGTCCGGCATCGCGAGCACTTCCTCGTCGGACAGGCTTTCTACCGCGGTGGACTTCCAGTTGTCGGCCAGCTTCGGGTCCTTCTTGGCGGGAACGTGCGAGGGAACGATGGCGGGAGAAGGCATGGCTTGCGTGTAACTCGATTTCGCGGCCGTGGAGGCCACGGATTGGGCCATCGATGGTACGGTGATTTGCGCCAGCCGGGAAGATGGCCGGCCGCTGCGCGCCGGGATGCGCCCTGCAGTCGGCATTGTTTGTGGGGCGGCGGCGGAGGCAGTAGGCGCCGCCTTGGCGCTGGCCTGAGGCTTGCGAAGGGCCGCCGATTTGGTTGCTGGCGGCACCGCCACGTCGGCCTTCGCCGATGCGGCTTTGGCCGCGGCTTTAACGGCGTTGCCCACGGGCGCTAGCGGTCGCCGTCCGGATGGCGCTGCCGCACCAATGTCGATTGGTCGGGCTGCCTTGGCCGGTGCGCCGCCCGCCTTGCCACCGGACTTGGGAACCGTGCTGAGTTTGGTCGAAGAACGATCGCTGGTCTTCGTGGGTGCTTTCGCGGCAGCCTTCGCCGGAGTTTTTGTGGCTGCTTTGGTGGCAACAGTACGCACGACCGCCGCTGGCGCGGGCTTGGAAGCCAGGGCGGACTTCACGCCCGTGCTGGCGCGGGTCGGTTGCTCCTTGACGGCTCCAACAGCCTTGGCGGCGCCGGCTGCGGCAACGCCGGGTGCCGCAAGCGTCGCACTTGCGTTACCGAATCCCATCATTTGCAGAAACGAGGCAGTCATCGAACCTCCTGACCAAGAAAAAACAAAAAAAGAGAAAGAGAACCGAAACGTCGGCTAGACCAGGCACTGCTCCATGCCTTGCAACAGGATGTCGCGCGGCAGGTCGATGCCGATGAACACCATCTTGCTGGCGCGCGTTTCGCCGTCGCCCCACTTCGGGCCCAGGTCGCTGCCCATCAACTGATGCACACCTTGAAAGATCACCTTGCGGTCGGTGCCCTTCATATTGAGAACGCCCTTATAGCGCAACATGCGCGGGCCGTAGATGTTGACGATCGCGCCGAGGAAGTCTTCCAGCTTGGCCGGATCGAACATGCGTTCGGACTTGAACACGAAGCTCTTCACGTCATCATCGTGATGGTGATGATGGCCCTGCCCATGCTCGTGGCGATGCGACGGGTGATCGCAATCCGCGCCGTGCTGATGATCGTGCCCGTCTTCGGCGAGAAATTCGGGATCGACGTCCAGCTTCGCGTTGAGGTTGAAGCCGCGCAAGTCGAACACCTCGGAAAGCGCCACCTCGCCGAAATGAACCGGCTTTTGCGGTGCGCGCGGGTTCATGTGGCGCAGGCGCCGCATCAGCGCCTCGGTCTCTTCCGAGCCGACCAGATCGGTCTTGCTGATGAATATCTGGTCGGCGAACCCGACTTGGCGCCGCGCCTCCTGCCGATCGTTCAACTGGCTCTCTGCGTGCTTGGCGTCGACAAGGGTCAGGATCGAGTCGAGCAAATAGCTTTCGGCGATCTCTTCGTCCATGAAGAAGGTCTGCGCGACCGGGCCGGGGTCGGCCAGGCCAGTGGTTTCGATCACGATGCGGTCGAAATCGAGTTCGCCCTTGCGCTTTTTCTCGGCCAGTTGCTGCAAGGTGGACCGCAGATCTTCGCGAATCGTGCAGCAGATGCAGCCGTTGCTCATCTGGATAATCTGCTCTTTCGACTCGGTCACCAGAATGTCGCTGTCGATGTTCTCTTCGCCGAATTCGTTTTCGATCACCGCGATCTTCTGGCCATGCGCTTCGCCCAGCACGCGCTTCAAGAGCGTGGTTTTGCCCGAGCCGAGAAAACCGGTCAGGATGGTGGCGGGGATCAGACTCATGGGCGCATCAATGGCTGGGCTGGAAGACTAAAGCTGAAAGCATCCGGCTCGGACGCCGCCTCGAGGTGGCGCCCGAGCGTTTCGGGCAGCCAGCTAGTGTAGCCACCGAACGCGCATGCCGCAGCACGGGGATACCAGTACGAACGCGAGCAGCGCGGCCGGCGCGAATTGTTTCACGCTGTGGCCTGGTGTGACCCGGCTACATCGAACTGACAAGAAAAATGGTCACTTCCGCTCACCACAGCGTGGTTTACAGCTACTTTTTCGCTAGCAGATCACGTTTTGCCCTTGGATGCGCGGCGTCGTATGCGCGCGCCAGATGCTGAAAGTCCAGGCGGGTGTAGACCTGCGTGGTGGTGATGTTCGCATGGCCAAGCAGCTCCTGCACGGCGCGCAAATCGCTGCTGGACTGCAATACGTGGCTTGCAAACGAGTGGCGCAGCATGTGGGGGTGCACTGGCTGGGCCAGACCGGACTGCAGACTGCGGCTCTTCAGGCGCGACCAGACCGACTGGCTCGTCAGCCGGGTGGCGTTGCGGCCGATGAACAGCGCCTCCTGTGCGTGTGCCGGCAACATCCGCTCGCCGCGTAACGCCAGCCAGTGCTCGAGCGCCGCGAGTGCCGGCGCGCCCACCGGCACCGCGCGCCGCTTGCCGCCCTTGCCCAACACGTGCACCTCGCCGGCATCGAAATCGACCCAGCCGCGCGCCGAAGCGCTAGCCGATACGTCAAGGCCCGTCAATTCCGCGACCCTCAGGCCGCAACCGTACAGCAGTTCGACCATGGCGGCGTCGCGCGCGTCGAGCCATGGAACGCCGGCCTCGCCCGCCACACCCGCCTTGTCCGCCTCGCCAAACCTGAACCGCGCGAACTGCACCGCCTCGTCCACGCCGAGCGCCTTGGGCAGCGGCCGGCTCGCCTTCGGTGCGCGCACGTCCTGCACCGGATTGCTCGCCACCAGCCCTTCGCGCCCGAGCCAGCGATAAAAGCCGCGCCAGCCCGAGAGGATCAGCGCGATGCCGCGCGCGCTGCGCCCCCCGCCATTCATCCGCGCCACCCAGCGCCGCACGTGCGCGGATTGCACCGCCGTGAATTCAACTTTCGCCTCAGCCGCGAATTCGGCGAGCTTGGCAAGATCCAGCGCATACAACTCGAGCGTGCGCGCGGCCAGCCGTTTTTCGACCCGGACGTGTTCGAGATAGCGCTCGGCGAGCGGCCCCACGCCCACGCCCACGGCGCGCGCGCTCGCGCCGGCCGCCGCCGACTGGCTCAACCGCTTGCTCAATCGCCGTCGGCCTTGAGCCGCGACAGCGCCGCGCCCGCCAAGTCCGCCAGCCGCTCCAGAAACTCGGTGCCCATGCCGGCCTGAAAGCGTTTGGCATCCGGCGACGCGAGCACCAGCAGGCCGCAGGCCGGGTGAGCGGGTCCGGCTTGGGCGCTGGCCGCCTCCACGGCCGCCTGGCTTTCCGACCCGGCTTCCGCAGCTAGGTGGGATGCGTCCAGGGTCGGGTCGATCCGTCCGTCTTCCAACAGCTGCGGCCCCGCCGATGGGCTTGGCGCATCGGTGCCGCGCGCGCCGGTTTCGGCATCGGGTTCGGCCGCCACCTTCTGCTCGGCGCGGGTTTGCCAGCGCAAGGGAATCAGCGCGAGCGAGATCGCGGCGTCTCGGTCGGCCAGCCAGTCGACCACCTCGAAGCCTGGATTGGCCCCGCAGAACGGCGCGGTGAGCGAAGAAGCAAAAATTTTGGCGTCGTCGCTGGCTCCTCGGGCAAACGGCGCATCGGTGAACGGTTCGGCCACGTCCCAGAGCTTGAGCGCGACTTGCGGCACGTCGAAACGCTCGGCCAGCCCGCCGGTGACGAGCGTCGGCAGGTCGGCCGGCTCCTCGGCGCGGAGCAGGCTGCAGGCCCATTGTTCGAGCTTGTCGGCGATCTGCGCGTTCTCGTGCGCGTTGCGCACCATCTCGACCATGCGCTGCTCGAGCGCCTTGATCTTCTCGCGCAGCATCAGGGCTTGGCGCTCCTGCAGGCTCACCGCCCGGTTGCCGTGCGGGCTGCCGAGGGTGACGACCGACAGCACGTCGGCATGTCGCTCGAAAAAGTCGGGCGAGGTCACGAGGAAGTTGACGATGTCGTCTTCGGTGATCGGATGGTTCAGGTCGATTCGTTCCATGCGCTTCTCATGTGCTTTCAAGTAAGTTGGGGCAGCTCGATCTCGCCCTCGAACACCGTGGTCGCCGGGCCGGTCATGAGCACGTGCGCGGCGCCGCCGCCCCATTCGATGGCCAAGTCGCCGCCGCGCGTTTGCACTTCGACCTTGGCGTCAAGCAGCCCGAGCCGGATGCCCGCGACCACCGCCGCGCAGGCACCAGTGCCGCACGACAGGGTTTCGCCCGCGCCACGCTCATGCACGCGCAGCCGGACCTGGCCGCGATCGACGATCTGCATGAAGCCGACGTTGACGCCACGCGGAAACACCGCAAGGCGCTGGATCGCTGGACCGTCGGTTGCGACCGGCGCCGCGTCCACGTCGGCTACGACCAGCACCGCATGTGGATTGCCCATCGACAATACTGCTACGCTTTCAATAGCTACTCCGGTCCGGTGGACAAGCGGTAATGGCCATTTTTGCCAAGTTTTTTCGCCGATGGGGATGATCACGGGCTGCATTGCGGCGGGGTGAAACGGAATCTGGTCCAGCTCAAACACCGGCGCGCCCATGTCCACCGTCACCCGGCCGTCGGCGGCCAGCCTCAGTTCGAGCACGCCGTTGATGACGCGGACCCGGATCGTGTCTTTGTCCGTCAACCCATGTTCGCGCACATAGCGCACGAAGCAGCGCGCGCCGTTTCCGCAATGCTCCACTTCACCGCCGTCGGCGTTGTGGATCGCATATTCGAAATCGACCGATGGGTCGGCCGGCGCGCGCACCAAAAGGATCTGGTCGGCGCCAATGCCGAAATGCCGATCGGCCAGGAACCGGTACTGCGCCGCGCTCAGATGCAGGCGGCGCTCGGTCTCGTCGAGCACCACGAAATCGTTGCCCGCGCCCTGCATCTTGGAAAAGCGGATTCGCATTGGCCGATTATCGAGTGCGCCGCATCAATCGATCGAAATGTTCGCGGCCTTCACCACCTCGGCCCACTTCTGTCGATTGGCCTTTACGGTCTCTCGAAACTGCTCGGGAGTTTCGATGCGAACCGTGTTGCCGGTGCTCGCAAGCCGCGTTTTCACCTCGGGCTGTTCGAGTACCGAGCGCACTGCTTGGTTGAGCTTGTCCACCACCGCCGGCGGTGTGCCCTTGGGCGCGAACAGAGCGAAC
>JBDTRV010000172.1:0-5972 GCA_039931475.1 Burkholderiales bacterium
TTTCGATCATCTGAGCGCCGACGCGCAGGCCGATCTGAACGACCGCGCCCAGCAGCTCGAACGCCAGATCCGCGACAACGGCGTCACTTACAACGTGCATGCCGACCCGCGCGATCCGCAGCGCCCCTGGTCGCTCGACCTGTTCCCGTTGATCATCTCGCAGCCAAGCTGGCGTGAGATCGAAGCCGGCGTGCTGCAACGGGTGCGCCTGCTCGACCGCATCCTGGCCGACGTCTACGGCCCGCAGCAACTGCTCGCAGACGCCTTGCTTCCAGCCGCGCTGGTGCAGGGCCACCACGGCTTCCTGCGCGCAATGCACGGGGTTCCGCTGGCGGCCGACACGCACCTGCACATCGCCGCCTTCGACCTCGCGCGCGCGCCCAACGGCCATTGGTGGGTCGTCTCCCAGCGCACCCAGGCGCCCTCGGGGCTCGGCTACCTGCTCGAAAACCGGCTCGCGGTGTCGCGCGTGTTCGCGCCGGCGTTCCAGTCGATGCCGGTGCAGCATCTGGCGGCGACCTACCGCGCACTGATGGATCACTTGAAGCGCCTCTGCCCGAGCGGGGAGGAGGCGCGCATCGCGTTGCTCACGCCCGGGCCGTACAGCGAAACCTGGTTTGAGCATGCGTACCTGGCGCGCTACCTTGGTCTCACATTGGTCGAAGGCAGCGACCTGACCGTGCGCGGCCAGCGGCTGTACCTCAAGACCCTGAGCGGGCTGGAACCGGTGCATGCGCTGCTCAAGCGGGTCGACGACGAATACCTCGATCCGCTCGAGTTGCGCGCCGACTCGACCCTTGGCGTGCCAGGTCTGCTGCAGGCGATCCGGGCTGGCAACGTGGTCGTGGCCAACGCACCGGGATCGGCCTTTCTGGAGTCGCCAGCGCTGCTTGGCTTCCTGCCCGCGCTGTCGCGCCACCTGCTCGGCGAGCCGCTGGCGCTGCCGTCGCTCGCGACCTGGTGGTGCGGCGAGGACGCGGCGCTTGAAGACGTGCTGCCGCGTTTGTCACGCCACATGATCAAGCCGACCGCGCCGCGGGTCGACGGATCAAACGCTTTCGACGCGGTGCGCGCAAGCCTCCTGTCGGGACGCGAATTGAGCGAGTGGACAGAGCGCATCCGCGCTCGCGGCGACGAGCACACGGTGCAGGCCTTCCTTGCGATGTCGCAGATGCCGACCTGGCAAGCGCGCGCCGACGCTGGCACCGGCTCGATCCGGCCACGCTCGGTGATGCTGCGTGTGTTCGCCGTGGCTGATGGGCCGCGCTCCTGGCGGGTGCTGCCCGGCGGGATGGCGCGCATCGCGACCGCGAACGAGGAGATCGCCTCGATGCAGCGCGGCGGCAGCAGTGCCGACGTCTGGGTGCTGACCGACGGCGAGGTCGATCGCAGCACTCTCATGCACTCGAAGTTGACGCCGGAGCTGATCGCCGAGCGCCGGCATCGGAAGCACGTGACCAGTCGGGCCTCGGAGAACCTGTTCTGGCTCGGCCGCTACACCGAACGTGCTGAGCACACCGCCCGGCTGGCCACGATCACGCTCGAGGCGCTCAGCGGCGAGGAAAGCCGTTCGCCTCCGCTGCTGGACTGGATCGGCGCGATGGCCGCGGCCAGCGGGCTGGTCGACGAGGACGTGCCTTCGGCGAAAAAGGCGCGGCGGGTGTTCGAGCGTTCGCTGATCGCGTCGCTGGCGCGCGCCGAGGACGGCGGCAGTGTGGGATTCAGTCTGCGCGCCATCCGTTTCGCGGCGGCGGCGCTGCGGGATCGGCTGTCGCTCGAGCAGTGGACCGTGATCACCCGCTGCGAAACTGAATTTTTCAAACGCTGCGCGGAGATCACCAGCGCCGGCCAATACTCGCCACTGGCCGCCCTGCGCGCGCTCGAAATCGTCGACCGCGACCTAGCGACGACGACCGGCGCTCAGGCGGATCGGATGATGCGCGACGATGGTCTTCGAATGCTCAACGCGGGCCGACAGATCGAGCGGCTCGGCAACCTCGCCAAGGCCTTGGCCAGCGCTTTCGAGACCGGCGCGGTGCACACGGTTGGCGGGTTCGACGCCGTGGTTGCGCTGTTCGACAGCACCCTCACCTTCCGAGCGCACTACCAGCAAAGCCGAGACATCGCCGCCCTGCTCGACCTGCTCGTCGTCGACCGCGCCAACCCGCGCTCGCTGGCATGGGTGGCGCACAACTTGCGAGGCCGGCTTGCGAAGATCGCGCTGTCGGTTTCCCAGCCGCTTTCCCAGCCGCTCGCTGCCATCGGCGGGCGCGTGCCGGACCCGGCCGGCGTGCGCCTTTCCGACCTAACGCATCCCGATATACATGGCCACTATTCCGACCTGATGAAACTGCTCGAGCAGTGCGTGACCAGCGCGTGGGAGGCGTCCGAACGCATCGGCTCGGCCTGCTTCACCCATTCGCGCGTGCCCGATCAGTCGGTGGGGGCGTGATGCTGCTCAGGGTCACGCACCAAACCCGCTACAACTATTCGCCGCCAGTCGAAACAGCGCAGCACATGACCCATCTGAAGCCGCGCGACGGAACGTCTCAAAGGCTGCTCGAGCACGCGCTCGCCATCACGCCACTGCCGGACCAGTTGAACGAGACGCGCGACGTTTATGGCAATGCACGCACGTTCTTCTCGCTCCAGAAAAGTCACGACGAACTCGTGATACTTGCGCGCAGCACGGTTCAAACGCATGAGCCGGCGCCATGCACCAACGAAGTCGGCTGGGAACAGGTGCGCGAGCGCTATCGCTACCGCGCGGGCGGCGCCTGGGATCCTGCCGCCGAATTCGTGTTCCCGTCGATCCATGTGGCGCGCCATGACGAATTCGCGCGTTATGCGCGGGCCAGCTTCAAAGCCGGCGCGCCGCTGATCGTTGCCGCGACCGACCTCATGCGCGGAATCCACGCCGACATGAGCTATGACCCCGAAAGTACCGAGATCAACACCCCCGCGCTCGAAGCGCTGCGCCAGCGCAAGGGCGTGTGCCAGGATTTCGCGCACATCATGATCGCCTGCCTGCGCACGCTCGGGCTGCCTGCGCGCTACGTCAGTGGCTACCTGCTGACGCATCCGCCGCCAGGCCAGCCGCGGCTCGTTGGCGCCGACGCGTCGCACGCCTGGGTCTCGGTTTATCTGCCGCCAGCCGGCGACCGCGATTCGGACGACGCCGGCGCCTGGTGCGATCTGGACCCGACCAACAATCGCCATCCCGGCGAAGACTATGTGACGCTTGCGATCGGCCGCGACTATTCCGACGTGACGCCGATCCGCGGCGTGATCCACGGCGGCGCGGAGCACACGCTCGACGTGGCGGTGACGGTGGAGCCAGTTTCGGCTGAGCCGTCCGAACCGGATGAGATCACCGAAGGGCGTCCCGCTGCGCGCTGAGCCGCCCAGATTGTCCTGCGTCGCCGAAAGGCCATATTGCTATTTGTTTTATAGCTTCAAATAACCAACTGACGCGCGGTAACGGCAAATTTTATTCATAAGTGGAGGTCCCAATGGACGTATATGAGAAGCTCAAGAGCCTGAACATCGAACTGCCGCCGGCCAGTACGCCGGCCGCTGCCTACGTGCCGTTCATGCAGACCGGCAACCTAGTGTTCATCTCCGGCCACATCGCCCGCAAGGACGGCAAGCCGTGGGTCGGTCAACTCGGCAAGAGCATCGCCACCGAAGAAGGGCAACGCGCCGCGCGCACGATTGCGATCGACCTGATCGGCACCTTGCACGCGGCCGTGGGCGATCTGAACAACATCACGCGCATCGTCAAGCTGATGGGCCTGGTCAACTCCACGCCGGAGTTCACCGAGCAGCATCTGGTGATCAATGGCGCGAGCGAGTTGCTCGGCGAGGTGTTCGGCGGTGCCGGCCCTCATGCGCGCAGCGCGTTCGGCGTGGCGCAGATTCCGATGGGGTCGTGCGTGGAGATCGACCTGATCGTGGAAGTCGGCTGAGGCGCGGTTTTCTGGTTTTGCCTAACGCCGCCGTTGCCGCTCGCGCGCCCGCCGCACCTGCCGGCTTTGCGCCGCTTCACGCTCCAGCCGCTCGCGTTCCTGCTTCTTCTGGCGCCGGCCGCGCGACCACCAGCGGCCGAACGCGAAACTGCCGATCGAACTGGCGATGAGGATGACGATGCCGATCGGTGAGATGTCCACGAAAAATGCTCCTCTCGCGCCAGTCCGGCTCGCGCACTACAAGACCCGTTCAATGGCGGTCGGCTTGAAGCCCAGATCGGCCTTCTTGCCCTTGCGCGCGCGGGCGCCCAGCGCGTTGTTGAGAGACCGGATTTCGAGCGTCTCCTCGCGCGCCTTGCCACCGCGGCCGATTCCCGAGATGCGCACGCTTCGGGTGTAGGCGGCGGCGCCCGCGAGCGTGTCGTTCGCTTCCAGGTCGAGCAGAGTCAGGCCGCGCCCACCGGCGGCCATCGATTTCAGCTCGCTGATCTCGAACGTCAGGATGCGTCCGGCAGTGGAGGCGCAGGCCACGTGCGTCGCGTCGAGCAGCAGGTTGCTGCCGCCGGCGCCGGAAACCAGCGAGGGGCGGCATGGCGTCTCGCCTTCAGCCAAGGTCAGAAACGATTTTCCGGCGCGCTGGCGCGTCGTCATGTGCTCGACGGTTGCCAGAAAGCCGAAGCCGCCCGAGCCGGACAACAGCAACGTCGCGCCCAATGGCCCTGCGAAGTAGTGCAACAACCGCGCGCCCGCTTCGAGGTCGATCAAGGTCGTGACGGGCTGACCATCGCCGCGCGCACCGGGCAAGCTCGCCACCGGCACCGAATGCACGCGGCCGTTGCTCGCGAAAGCGATCAGCGTATCGACGGTTCGGCATTCAAACGCACCGTACAGCGCGTCGCCGGCCTTGAATGTGAAGGCGGCCGCCTCGTGTCCGTGGCCGCCGCGCGCACGAACCCAGCCGCGCTCGGAAACAATCACGGTGACCGGCTCGTCCACCACGACCGCGCTGAACGACGCGCGCTTTTCGGCCTGGATCAGGGTGCGCCTGGCATCGGCGAACTGCTTTGCGTCGGCTTCGATTTCGCGCGTCATCAAGCGGCGCAAGGTGGGCGGGCCGGCGAGGATATCTTCGAGCTTCTTCTGCTCGCCCTGCAGCTCTTTCAGCTCCTGCTCGATCTTGATCGCTTCGAGCCGCGCCAACTGGCGCAGGCGAATTTCGAGAATGTCCTCGGCCTGCCGGTCGCTCAAGGAGAATCGTTCGATCAGCGCCGCCTTCGGCTCGTCGGCGGCACGGATGATCGCGATCACCTCGTCGATGTTGAGCAGAACGATCCGCCGCCCCTCGAGGATGTGGATGCGGTCCAGCACTTTGCCTAGCCGATGGCGCGTACGACGCGCCACCGTTTCCTGCCGGAACTCGATCCATTCGAGCAGCATCTGGCGCAGCGACTTTTGCGTCGGCTTGCCGTCGATGCCGACCATGGTGAGGTTGATCGGCGCGGAGGTTTCCAGGCTGGTCTGCGCGAGCAGGGTCGAGATCAGCTCCTGCTGGGCGATCTTGCTCGTCTTCGGCTCGAGCACGAGGCGCACCGCAGCGTCCTTGCTGGATTCGTCTCGCACCGTTTCGAGCACCGCGAGCATGGCCGCCTTCGCGTTCAACTGATCGGCCGAGAGCGCCTTCTTGCCGGCCTTGACCTTGGGGTTGGTCAACTCCTCGATCTCTTCGAGCACGCGCTGCGTACTCACGCCGGGCGGCAGTTCTGTCACGACCAGTTGCCACTGGCCGCGCGCCAGGTCCTCGATCTTCCAGCGCGCGCGCACCTTGAGCGAACCGCGGCCGGAACGGTATGCGTCGGCGATGTCGCTCGCGCTGCTGATGATCTGGCCGCCGCCCGGAAAGTCTGGCCCCGGCACCAGCGCGAACAGCGCTTCGTCATCCAGCGCCGGCGTCTTGATCAGCGCCACGCAGGCATCGGCGATCTCGCGCAGGTTGTGGCTCGGGAT
>JBDTRV010000173.1:0-5945 GCA_039931475.1 Burkholderiales bacterium
CTGCTTGTGGGTGCGCTCAGCGCGGGGTTTGAGCACGATCGTAAGCGTCGCCTTGCGCACTTCCGACAAGCCCTGCGGCGCGAACGGATCGCCGCCCGCGCTGCCACCACCGATCGTGGTGTAGACGGTTTCGATGCCGTCCACGCCTTGGATCAACCGGCGCGCCTGCTCGGCCGTATCCTTGGTCTGCGCGAGCGTGGCGCCCGGCGGCAGTTCGAGGTAAATCTGCGTTTGGGACGCATCGTCGGGCGGCAGAAAACCGGTCGGCAGCAGCGGAATCAGTGCGACCGATCCCGCAAAGAACAGGCCGGCGAAGAGCGCCGTCAAGAATCGATGCTTGACGCACCAGCGCGCCATCTTCATGTAGCTGCCCATCCACCACGGCTCCTTGTGCTCGCCGGTGACGGGCTTGAGCAGATAGGCCGCCATCATCGGCGTCAGCGCGCGCGCCACCAGGAGCGATGCCACCACCGCGAGCGCCGCGGTCCAGCCGAACTGCTTGAAAAAGCGCCCGGCGATGCCGCTCATGAACGCGGTCGGCAGAAACACCGCGACCAGCGTGAAGGTGGTGGCGATCACTGCCAACCCGATCTCATCGGCCGCTTCCATCGCGGCCTGGTACGGCGTCTTGCCCATGCGCAGATGGCGCACGATGTTCTCGATCTCGACGATCGCGTCGTCCACCAGCACGCCGATCACGAGCGACAGCGCGAGCAAGGTAATGATGTTGATCGAAAAGCCGAGGTAGTTCATGCCGATGAAGGCAGGAATCACCGACAGCGGCAGCGCCACTGCCGCGACGAAAGTTGCGCGGATGTCGCGCAGGAACAAAAACACCACCAGCACCGCGAGCGCCCCGCCTTCGTACAGCAGCCGCAACGAGGCGTTGTATTCGTCCTCGACCGGCTTGACGAAGTTGAACGCTTCGGTGACTTCGATGTCAGGCCGCTCGGCCTTGAGCTGGTCGAGCGCGCGCTGCACGCCTGCGCCCACTTCGATTTCACTCGCGCCTCGGCTCCTCGCTACTTCGAAGCCGACCACCGGCTTGCCGTTTAGCAGCGCAGCGGAACGCGGCTCGGCGAAGGTGTCGCTCACCGTGGCCACGTCTTCGAGCCGGATCGTGCGGCCGTCGGTCAGCGCGAACTGCAGTTTGGCGAGCTGTTCGGCCGACTCGACGTTGGCCATGGTGCGCACCGATTGCTCGGCGCCGCCCACGTCGGTGCGGCCGCCCGCGACTTCGGTCTGCACCTGGCGCAACTGGCGCGAGATTTCGGCGGCGGTCGCGCCCAACGCCTGCAAGCGCTCGGGGTCGAGCGCGACCTGCACCTGACGCTCGACACCGCCGACGCGATTGACCGCGCCGACGCCGCGCACCGAGAGCAAGCGCCGGGCGATGGTGTTGTCGACGAACCAGCTCGTGGCTTCCGCGTCCATGCGGGGCGAACTCACGGTGAAGGCGAGGATCGGCTGGCCGGCCAAGTCGAGCTTGGTGACGACCGGGTCGCGCATGTCGGCCGGCAAATCGCTGCGGATGCGGGCGACCGCCGAACGCACGTCGTCGACCGCTTCCTGCACCGGCTTTTCGAGCCGGAACTCGGCGGTGATCGTGACGCCGCCGTCCTGCACCTTGGTGTAGGTGTGCTTCAGCCCCTGCAGCGAGGCGATCGAGTTTTCGATCTTGCGCGCCACTTCGGTTTCAAGCTGCGCCGGCGCCGCACCAGGCAGCACCGCGCTGACGGTGACGGTGGGCACGTCCAGATCGGGAAAGTTCTGCACCTTCATCGCGCTGAACGACAAAAGGCCCGCGAAGACGAGCAGCACGAACAGCATCACCGACGCGATCGGATTGCGAATCGACCAGGCGGAGACGTTCATGGTGACGCGGTCCGGTTCATGGCTGGACAAGGACCGTTCATTTCGCGGCTGCGCCGGAGCTGGCGGGGCCGGGCGGGGACGCGGACGCCGCCGCCGCCGCCGCACCTGTTTCGGCGGAACCGGAAGTGGCCGGCACCACGCGCACCAGGTCCCCATCGTTCAGAAAACCGGCGCCGGTCGCGACGACGTTCGCGTCGGGCGCAAGGCCGTCCTGAATCTCGACCCGGTCGCCGAAGCGCCGGCCGACATCAACCTTGGTCTGGCGCACGCGCTCGCCGTCCTCGACCTTGAACACATAGTTGAATCCGTCGCGCAGCACCACCGCCTGTTGCGGCACCGTGAGCGCGCTCGAGCTGCCCAGATCGAACTCGCCACGCGCGAACATGCCGGCGCGCGCGGCGCCGGTTGTGGACGCCTTCGGATCGAGATCCACGTAGACCAGCGCGGTGCGCGTCTTCGGATCGACCGTCGGCGCGATGGTGCGCACCTTGCCGCGAATCTGCGCGCCGCTGGCCGCAGTGAGCAGCACCGGATTGCCGGGCTTGATCCGCTCCAGTTCGGCCGAGGTCACTTCGGCCCGCCATTCGAGCCGGCCTTTTCTGATTAGCCGGAACAGCTCGGTGCCGGCCGGCAGCACCGCGCCGACGGTGGCACTGCGCGACGAGATGATGCCGTCGTCGGGCGAGCGCACCTCGGTGTGGCGACGGCGCAGTTGCTGCACGCGCAACTGCGCCTGGGCGGCCTGAACCCGCGCGGCCGCGACCGCGCCGGCGGTTGAATACTGGTTGATCTGCTGCTCGCTCATCGCGCCGGTTTCCTTGAGCGTTTGCGCGCGCTCGGCCGTGGCGCGGGCGTCCGCTTCGGCGGCCTTGGCTTCGAGCACGTTGGCGCGCGCCAACGCGACGTCGGCTTCGACCGTGTCGGCCGCGAAGCTGGCAAGCACCTGCCCGGTTTTGACCTGGTCGCCCACGTTGACGGCGACGCTTTTCAGGCGCAGCCCGTTCGCCTCACTGCCCACGCTCGCGTCCTGCCAGGCGACGATGTTGCCGTTGGCCGCGAGCTTGAGCGGCACGGCGGCGCGCGAAGGACGGGTCGTGGTCACCGTGAGCGCGGGCCGGGGCGCCGCCTTTTTCTCTTCCGCAGCCCGCGTTTCTGAACAAAAAATGGCGGTAACGCTCGTCACCAATAGAAATACAGCTGCAAATACAATAGCAGGAGTGGAATTTCGCTTGTTTTTCATCTCAATAGCCTCCGGGGGCAGAGGCGAACGGTCAGTTGGCCGCGGCCTGCGGCGCTTCCAATATGGCGGTGGGCTCGCGGTCCCAGCCGCCGCCGGCCGCACGGTACAGCGCGATCCATGCGGCCTGGCGGTCGCGCTCGAGCGCGAGCAAGGCCAGTTCCGCCGCGAGCGCGTTGCGGCGAGTCTCTTCGAGCTCGAACAGGCTCGACAAGCCGCCGCGGTAGCGCTCCTTGGCCGCACCGAGGAACGAGCGCTGGCCCTCGGCCGCGATTTTTGCGTCGTCCCACCGCTCGGCCGTGCTGGCGAGGGTGACGAGCGCCTCCTCGACCTCGCGCACCGCTTGCCGGGCCCGCGCACGAAACAGTGCGGCGGCCTCGAAATAGCGCGCGCGCGCCGCGTCGATGTTGGCATTGATGCGGCCGCCGTCGAACAGCGGCACGGACAGAGCGACCGGCCCAACCGACCAAGTGGTGATTTCGGTGTTCAGGCCTCCGCCGTCGAACCGCAGGCGTCCGACCGCGCCCTGCAAGGTCAGTCGCGGATAGCGCTGCGCCTGGGCCGAGCCCAGATCGGCGGCGGCCGCGGCCACTTCCCGTTCGGCCGCGAACAGGTCCGGCCGCTGCTCGAGCAACTTCGCCGGCAGTGCCGTGATTTGCACCGGCGCGAATTCGCCAGGACCATCGGTTTGCCCAAGCTGTTCGCGCAATCGCGGCTCGGCGATGTCGGTCAGCGCGACCAGCGCCTTGACCGTGAGGTCGCACTCGGCGCGCTGCTGGGTCACGCGCGCCCGGCCTTCGGCCGCCCCGGCCCGCGACAAGGCGGCTGCGGCCGGCGGCTGAAACCCGGCGTCGGCCGCCAGTTGCGTCAGGCGCAGCGATTCGGCGCGCGATTCTGCGTCTGATTGCACCAGCCGCAACTGGCGCTCGCAGATGCGGAAGTTCAGATAAAGATTGGCCGTATCAGCGGCGACCGAGACCCGAGCGTCGTGCCACTGCGCGGCGCTGCCTTCAAGCCGCGCATCGGCCGCAGCACGCGCCGCGCTCAAGCTCCCGAATAGATCCACCTCCCAAGACGCCTGCATGCCGCCCTGCACGGTGGTGCCTTGCGGAATCAGTGGCGACGTACGGGCGCGGCTTGCGCTGGCAGTGCCGTCCAGGCGCGGCACCAGCGCGGCACCGGCCACGGCACGCGCCGCGCGCGCCTGCGCCATTCGTGAGGCGGCACTGGCCAGGGTGGGCGAAGCGGCTTGTGCCGATTCGATCAATGTGACCATCAGCGGGTCGCCTTGGGCGGCCCACCAGCGCGAGAGGTCGGTCAGGTCGCCGTCGTGCGGCAGTGGCGCTTGCCACTGCAGGGGAGGCACGGGCGGCTCGGCCGGCGGCGGCGCGATGGTGGCGCACGCGGCCAGCAGGAACGGCAACAGCCACGCCGTGCGGCGTGCCGCCGTCAAATGGAACGGCTTGGAAGCAGAGGTGGGTTGGTCGGCACCAGCGGCCGAAGAACTGCGGCGCACCGTGCCGCCCCGGAGGCCAACGGTCATGCGCGGAATTACACCACAGCGCGCTTCGACTGCCGGCGCCAGCGCGCGAGGAAGGCGCGTAGCAGCGCGTGGGAAAAGCAACTGCTGACGCGGAAAGGGGTATGCACCAGCGCGGCAGAATCGTGAGTGCCGGAGGAACGTGAGGGCCAATGCCGAGGATGGCGCGCGCCAGTACGGATGGCGCCTGCGGCGCCAGTACCTGCGGGCGCGCGCGTCGGTACGGGGGAACGCCGCGAGGGTCAGTACGAAAAAACCTGAGAGCGAGCGCCCGGCGCACGCGAGCGCCAGGGGCCGGCGCATCAAACGGTGACGAACCGAGCGGTCAGCGGCCGCGATCGTGCGACTGGTCTTTACGCGCGGTCGTGGGCTCTGGCGGGTTGCTGGTTGGCGCGGTTTGCTTCTTCGGAGTCGAGCCGCCGCGCTCGGGCATGCCGAACTCTTCTGGCTCGTGGCGCTTGCCGATGCGCACCGACCGCGCTGGAGCTGGCGTGCCGGGCGGACGTTGTTGCGATTGCATTGCGTTTTCCTTCTTACGATCGATGACAGACCGGGTAAGCAATGGACGTTCCCGCACACGCGCCACTGGCCCAGGATTAAACTGGATCGCCATGAACATCATCGAATCCATCGTCCGCGCCGCGCCCGCGATCGCTGCCGTGCGGCGCGACATTCACGCCCATCCCGAACTGTGTTTCGAGGAGCAGCGCACGGCCGATGTGGTGGCGAAAAAGCTGGCCGAATGGGACATCGAAACGCACCTGGGAATGGGCGGGACCGGCGTGGTCGGCATCGTCAAGAACGGCACCAGCCGGCGCGCGGTGGGACTGCGCGCCGACATGGATGCCCTGCCGATTCAGGAGGTCAACCAGTTCGCGCACAAGAGCACCCATGCTGGCAAGATGCACGCCTGCGGCCATGACGGCCACACCGCGATGCTGCTGGCCGCGGCGCAGCATCTGGCGGCGCACCGCAACTTCGATGGCACCGTGTATCTGATCTTCCAGCCCGCCGAGGAAGGCGGTGGCGGCGCGCGGGTGATGATGGAAGACGGGCTGTTCGACAAGTTTCCGATGGAGGCGGTGTTCGGCATGCACAACTGGCCCGGAATGCCGGTCGGGCAGTTCGCGGTGAGTCCGGGGCCGGTGATGGCGTCGACCAGCGAATTCAAAATCACGGTGCGCGGCAAGGGCAGCCACGCTGCCATGCCGCACAACGGGATCGACCCGGTGCCGATCGCCTGCCAGATGGTGCAGGCGTTTCAGAACATCATCAGCCGCAACAAGAAGCCGG
>JBDTRV010000174.1:0-5923 GCA_039931475.1 Burkholderiales bacterium
GAAGTGCTGCTCGACATCCAGCCGCTGCCCAAGAAGGACAAGCGCAGCGAGCCGGCGGAGCCTGAGCAGGCCACTGCCGATTGAGGCGCGCCGCGTCCAGGCACGGGCGCGAAAAAGCAAGGCAAGGTCGGTGGCGGCAGCGCTACCGGCCCTTTTTTTGTGTACGCTATAGGGTTGATAGCTAGAAACGACCGATGGACGTGCGGTGAAGGCATTTTTTATCATGAAAATCGGTAGAATCATAGGTCAGGAGTCCCATTGACCGCACTCGATCCCGTCCCCACGCCGACCTTCCTCTGGCACGACTACGAAACTTTTGGCAAGGTAGCCCGCCGCGACCGGCCAGCGCAGTTCGCCGCCATCCGAACCGACGCTGAACTGAACGAGATCGGCGAGCCGCTAATGCTCTACTGCCAGCCGGCCAACGACTACCTGCCCGACCCCGGCGCCTGCCTCATCACCGGCATCACGCCGCAAATCTGCCTCGAACGCGGCGTGCCAGAGCATGAGTTCGCGGCGCGCATCGAGCAGGAGTTTTCCCGCGCCGGCACGATCGGCGTCGGCTACAACTCGATCCGGTTCGACGACGAGGTGACACGCCACTTGTTCTGGCGCAACCTGATCGACCCCTATGGCCGCGAATGGCGCAACGGTTGCGGGCGTTGGGACTTGCTCGATCTGGTGCGCGCGGCCCATGCGCTGCGCCCCGACGGTATCGTCTGGCCGCAGCGCCCGGATGGCGCCGGCACCAGCTTCAAGCTCGGCGACCTGGCCGCGGCAAACGGCCTCCTCCACGAGGCTGCGCACGATGCCTTGTCCGACGTGCGCGCCACCATCGCATTGGCGCGGCTGATCCGCGAGAAGCAGCCGCGCCTGTTCGACTTCTGCCTCGCGCTGCACAAGAAAGAACGCGTCGCGGCCGAACTTGGTTTGCCGACGACGGTGCGCGACGCGCGGCCGTTCCTTCACGTCTCCGGCATGTTCGCGCCCGAGCGCGGTTGCCTGGCCGTGATGCTGCCGCTCGCGATGCACCCGACGAATCGCAACGAGTTGATCGCCTGGGATCTTTCGCATGACCCAGCCGAACTCGCAACGCTCGATGCAGAGGCGATCCGGCGTCGCATCTTCACGCGGGCCGAGGATTTGCCAGAGGGCGAAATGCGTCTCGCGATCAAAACGGTTCACCTGAACAAATCACCCGTCGTCGTCTCAAGCATGAAGGCGTTGACGCCGGAGCAAGCCGAGCGCTGGCAGATTGACGTTGTAACGGCCGAGCGCCACGCCGAAGTCGCTCGGGGGCTGCCGGACATGCGTGCCGTCTGGGCCCAGGTGTTTGCCGCCCGAGATCGAACAGCGGTCGACGTCGATGAAGACCTGTACGGCGGCTTCATCACCGACGCGGATCGGCGCCGGCTGGACCAAATGCGAACCCGCGCACCGGTCGCACCCGACGCGCTTGGCAAGGGCCATCACTCGTTCGACGATCCGCGCCTGCCCGAACTGGCTTGGCGCTGGCGCGCTCGCAATTTCGGAGCCACCTTGTCGGCCGAGGACGCCGAGCGCTGGGAGCAGCACCGCGCCGCTCGCTTGTTCGACGCAGCCGGCGGCGCACGCACCGTGGACGCGCTGTTTGCAGAGATCGACGCCTTGTCCGAAACCGCCGACGAGCGCGGTGAGGCCATCCTTGGCGCGCTCTACGACTGGGCCGAGCAGATCGCGCCGGAACGATGAATCCCCGCCACCCGCAGCGCGTGAACGAACCGAGAAAAACATGGCCAAGTCACTGAGCGGGGTATGGATCAAGAGCATGGGTCGGCTGATGAAGAAGCAGCAGACGCAGGTGAACAAGGCCGTCAAAAGCCTGCTCGCCCCGCCTAAGCCGCGGGCAAGGCGTGCGGCACCCAGAACCGCGCCTTCGCCGCTCGCGCCGCTTTTGCCCTGGCCCCGTGCCGCGAAGCCGGCGGCGGCAACGCGGCGCAAGGCATCGAGGGCGGCGGCGCCAGTGCGATCGGCGCGCGGCAGCATCACGGCGCAAGATGTCAGACGTGCGGCAAATCAGCCGCAGGCCCCCGCCTTTCCCTACCAGATGCCGGCGCGTGGCAGTTGGACCCGCGGCGTGTTCGAGCCGGCCGATACCGGCGTCGGCCCGCAACGTGACATGCACTATTGGCTGTACTGGCCGGCCAATGCGCCCGCAACGCGCAGGCCCCTGGTCGTGATGCTGCATGGCTGCGGCCAGACCGCCACCGAATTCGCGCAGGGCACGCGCATGAACGAGCTCGCACAGCGCAAGGGTTTCGCGGTGCTGTATCCGCAGCAGTCGGTCTCGGTCGAGACGAGCCGTTGTTGGCGCTGGTATGACGAGGACAATCAACTCGGCGGCGGCGACACCAGGACCATTCGCGACCTCATCGCTTCGCTGCAAGCCGAGCGCGCGGTAGACCCTGCTCGAATTTACGTGGCGGGCATTTCCGCCGGAGCGGCCATGGCGCAGATTCTTGCGCTCAGAAACCCGAGCATGATCGCGGCCGTCGGCATGCATTCAGGCCCGGTATTCGGCACCGCCGATTCAGCCTCGAGCGCGTTTGCGGTGATGCAGCACGGCGATGCCGTCCGCAGCGAGCGCGCGCTGGTACCGATTGCCAAGGCCGCCGGCGGCCCGATTTCGATGCCCGCCATGCTGATCCATGGCGACTGCGACAAGGTGGTGCGGTCAGTGAACCTGATGCAGGTCGCGCGCCAGTTCTCTTGGATCAACGGCCTCGAAGGCGACGCCGTACACCCGGTGCTGCGCGACTTTCCACCCAGAGTGCGCGGCGCCCATCCGCGCCACGGCTACCGCACGCTGAGCTATTTGGCGGGCGGCAAGCCGCGTCTGGTCGTCTGCCAGGTGACTGGCCTGGAGCACGCCTGGAGTGGCGGCGTCGGCGGCCTGCGCTTCAATTCCGCGGCTGGACCGGACGCGAGCCTGATGCTGTGGAATTTCTTTGCGCGCCAGCGCAGGTCGAAAGCAGTACGCGAAGTTGTTGCGGCCGCGTGATCGGCCGGCGTGTCGCGCCGCACTCCGAACCACTCGATCCGGGCCGCGTCCATTTGGCGCGCTCCCGTTTTGCGCTCGACCGGCCGTGGAGCGCGGCGAGTTTGGCCAATGGGGTCGCTATCCGCCAATCACCCGGTCCCTGATCGCCAGCGCGGCCTCGCGGACCAACGCCGGGCCACGGTAGATCAGCCCCGTGTAGATCTGCACCAAATCGGCGCCAGCGGCCATCTTTGATGCGGCATCGGCGCCCGAAAGCACGCCTCCGACGCCGATGATCGGAAAGCTCGCGCCGAGCGCGCCGCGCAACTGACGGATCACACGGTTGCTCATTTCGAGCACCGGCGCGCCGGAGAGGCCTCCGGCTTCTTCGCAATGCGGCAGGCCAGCCACCGCCGCGCGATCTACCGTCGTGTTGGTTGCGATCACGCCCCAATGGCCGTTTGCCTCGCCGCTGGAATCCACCCCATGGCGGCGCAGCGTGGCGGCGATCGTGTTGATTTGCGCATCGCCCAGATCGGGCGCGATCTTGATGAAGATCGGCACCGTGCGGCCGTGCCTCTGTTCCAGTCGCTGCCGCCACTCGGCCAGCGAATCGAGCAGGGAATCGAGCGCGGCGTCGGCCTGCAAGGCGCGCAGATTCGCGGTGTTGGGGCTCGAGATGTTCACGGTGACGTAGTCAGCATGTGGGTAGACGCCCTCGAGGCCGGTTAGATAGTCGGCTGTCGCGTGCTCGATCGGGGTTGCCGCGTTCTTGCCGATGTTCAGCCCGAGGACGCGTCCGCTTGCGCGAAAGTTCGAGCGCTGCACGTTCGCGATGAACGCGGCGAGCCCCTCGTTGTTGAAGCCGAGCCGATTGATCAGCGCATTCGCCCCTTGCAGCCGGAACATGCGCGGCTTGGGGTTGCCCGGTTGCGCAAGCGGCGTCACCGTGCCGACTTCGACAAAACCGAAACCCATCGCACCAAAAGCGTCAATGCAGCGCGCGTTCTTGTCCAGCCCTGCGGCGAGGCCAATCCGGTTCGGGAAACGATGGCCGGCGACCGTCACAGGGTCGTTCACCATTCGATCCGAGAACATGCACGCGAGCGGCGTGCGCTGGGCGCGGGCCAGCGTATCGAGGGTCAACTCGTGCGCGATTTCCGGGTCGAGCGCGAACAGCATCGGCCGCGCCAGCGTGTACGGAATGGGGAGCATTGGATAATCAACTGATCAAAACAGAAGATTGTTGCCGATGGACGCAGACAGCCGGCCGAGCCAGGACGAACTCAAGTCGCAAGTCGGCCGCGCGGCGCTCGCCTATGTGGTGCCGGGCGACGTGCTCGGCGTCGGCACCGGCTCCACGGTGAACCGCTTCATCGAGGCGCTTGCGTCGATCAAGCACAGCATCCCGGGGGCGGTGTCCAGTTCCGAAGCGAGCACGGCCAGGCTCCAGGCGATCGGCATCGAAGTGTTCAACGCGAACGATGTTGGCGATCTTTCGGTCTACGTCGATGGTTGTGACGAGATCGACCCGCGGGGCAATCTCATCAAGGGTGGCGGTGCGGCGCTCACCCGCGAGAAGATCATCGCGGCGCAGTCGCGCCGCTTTGTCTGCATCGCCGATCAGTCAAAGAGGGTGGCCACGCTGGGCGCTTTTCCGCTACCGGTCGAAGTGATTCCGATGGCGGCGAACCGCATTGCGCGCGAGTTCGCGGCCAAAGGGGGAACCGCGCGGGTGCGGCAGAAGGACGGCAAGCCGTTGCTCACCGACAACGGGCAGCTACTGCTCGACGTGACAGGGCTGGTGATCGCGGACCCGCTTGCGTTCGAGACTGAGGTCAACCAGTGGCCCGGCGTGGTCACGGTGGGCGTTTTCGCGCATCAGAAAGCCAATGTGTGTCTGCTCGGCACCGCGCACGGCGTGCAGACCATCGAGTTCTGACAACAAGGCGCGTTCGTTCCGGACGCACGTGGGGTCGGTCAGCGCCAGACACGCGCTGCCTGCATTAGAACCGGATGCCGGCCGGATTCGATGCGGCCGGCGGCCGGGCAGCGGGTGCTGCCGCTGCGCGCGGCGTCGCCTCGGGCCTGGCGGGCTCGACTCTCTTCGCTTCGACCAAGGGTTGGGACTCCGCCTGGTGGTAGCCGGCCGGCAGTTGCGATTTTTCCGGATAGGCGGCCGCGTCGAGATACTTGCGCCATTCGCCCTCTGAGAAGCCGCTCAACTTTTGGCTGCCGATGGTTGCAAACGGTACCGACTGGGCACCGCTCAACGTTTTGAGCGCTGCGATCTCATCGTGGCTCGTGACGGTGCGTTCGGAAAACGGCACGCCGCGCGCGTTCAACAGGTCTCGGGCGCTCGCGCACGGCGCACAGTCGCTGCTGGTGTAGAGCGTGACCGGATGGCGACTGACGGCCTGGCGCAGTTCAAAGGGCATGGTCGCCGCCGGTGGCGCGCTCGCGCCCAAGACGGTGCGGGACTCGGTGCGCGGCTCGATAGGGGCGCGGTCGCTGTACGTCACGCGGCCGTCCGGCCCGACGCTTCGGAACATCGGTTGTTGCGCGTGCGCAGTGGCGAGCGCACTCAAAGCGACTGCAAAAATTGAGATCGTTCGGGTCACGGTACACATGAAGAAGGCTCCCTGAATCCAATGGCGTTCCAGCCGTTGCGCAATGCAAACGCAAACATCGTCAAGGACGCAAGCCTAGCTCGTTGTCGCGCGAACCGTGCCCAGGCTGACCGCGCGCCGCGTTCGCAACCGTGAAAACCTCATGCAATGGCCGGATTCAGCGTCATTCCCTCGTGCCGAAGCAGCGCCTCGATGCTCGGCTCCCGACCGCGAAACGCCTTGAACGAGTCGATCGCGGGGCGGCTGCCGCCGGCTTCGAGGATCGCTTTGCGAT
>JBDTRV010000175.1:0-5912 GCA_039931475.1 Burkholderiales bacterium
CGCCAACAGCATCACGTCCGCACTGGCCAACGAGTTTGCCGAAGCCGGCGCCGGGCTGCATCAGGCGTCGCTGATGTATCTGGGCCTGGTGTTGTTCTTCATTACCTTCGTCGTGCTGGCGCTGTCCAAGTTGCTGCTTGCGCAGATGAAGAAGAGCGAGGGCAAAAAATCATGAGCACGGCATCAACGTTTGGCAACCCGGAGCAAATGCAGCGCACGCGCGCCGCCAGATACGCGGCCCGCAAGCGCTTGAACATCATCGCACTGTCGCTGTCGCTCGCGGCGATGGCGTTCGGCCTGTTCTGGCTGATCTGGATCTTGTGGGCGACGCTGCGGCTCGGCGTCGGTGGCCTCGCGCTGTCGGTGTTCAGCGAAATGACGCCGCCGCCAAACGAAGCTGGCGGATTGGCCAACGCAATCTTCGGCTCGCTCGTGATGGTGCTGCTCGCGACCTTCGTCGGCACCCCGATCGGGATCATGGCCGGCATCTACCTGGCCGAGTACGACCCCGAGGGTTGGCTCGCGTCGGTCACGCGCTTCGTCAACGACATTTTGCTGTCGGCGCCGTCGATCGTGATCGGCCTGTTCGTCTATGCGGTGGTCGTCGCGTACTTCAGGTCGTTCTCGGGGCTGGCCGGCGCGCTGGCGCTGGCGCTGATCGTGATTCCGGTCGTGATCCGCACGACCGAGAACATGCTGCAACTGGTGCCGCCGGGCCTGCGCGAAGCGGCCTATGCCTTGGGCGCACCGAAGTGGAAGGTGATTCTCGACATCACGTTGCGCGCGGCCCGCGCCGGCGTCGTCACTGGCGTGCTGCTGGCCATAGCGCGCATCGCGGGCGAAACCGCGCCGCTGTTGTTCACCGCGCTGTCCAATCAGTTCTTCACCGCCGACGTGAGCGAGCCGATGGCGAGCCTGCCGGTCACCATCTTCAAGTTCGCGATGAGCCCGTATCAGAACTGGCAGGAGCTGGCCTGGGCCGGCGTTTTCCTGATCACGTTGGCGGTGCTCGCCCTTAACATCCTTGCCCGCGTCGTCACGCGCAGCAAGCACTGACAACGCCAAATGTCCGCCACTGTCTCGCCATCCTATTCGTCCTACGGCATCTCAAAGCCGGCCAATGCAGCGGCCGCGCGCGCCGCGCGTGCCAAGATTTCGGTCAAGAACCTGAACTTCTACTACGGCAAGTTCCAAGCGCTTAAGGGCATCAACCTGGATATTCCCGAGAACAAGGTCACCGCCTTCATCGGCCCGTCCGGCTGCGGCAAGTCGACCCTGCTGCGCACCTTCAACCGGATGTTCGAGCTGTACCCCGAGCAGCGCGCCGAAGGCTCGATCGAACTCGACGGCGAGAACCTTTTGACGAGCAAGCAGGACGTCGCGCTGATTCGCGCCAAGGTCGGCATGGTGTTTCAGAAACCCACGCCGTTTCCAATGTCGATCTACGACAACATCGCGTTCGGTGTGCGCCTGTTCGAGAACCTGAATGCGACCGACATGGACGAGCGGGTCGAATGGGCGCTGCGCAAGTCGGCGCTCTGGGGCGAGGTGAAAGATAAGCTCACGCAAAGCGGATCGAGCCTCTCGGGCGGGCAACAGCAGCGGCTTTGCATCGCGCGCGGCATCGCGATCAAGCCCGAGGTGCTGCTGCTGGACGAACCGTGTTCGGCGCTCGATCCGATCTCTACCGCGAAGGTCGAAGAGCTGATCACCGAACTCAAAAGCGAGTACACCGTGGTCATCGTGACCCACAACATGCAGCAGGCCGCGCGCGTATCGGACTTCACCGCCTACATGTACCTCGGCGATTTGATCGAATTCGGCCAAACCGAACAACTGTTCTTCAAACCGACGCGCAAGGAAACGGAAGACTACATCACCGGCCGGTTCGGCTGATGTGATTTAAGCAGGAGCAAACATCATGGCCGATAAGCATCTCTCGACCCAGTTCGACAGCGATCTGAACAGCGTTTCCAGCCGGGTGCTGGAGCTCGGCGGGCTGGTCGAATCCCAAATGCGGCAGGCGATCTACGCGCTGTCGCAGTTCAGCGTCGAAGTGGCCGACGAAGTGACCGAGATGGAAACGCGGGTCAACGCGATGGAGATGGACATCGACCGCGAACTGTCCTCCATCATCGCGCGCCGCCAGCCCACCGCGCGGGATCTGCGCCTTTTGATCGCGATCTTGAAGATCACCACGAACCTGGAGCGGGTCGGCGACGAAGCGAACAAGATCGCGCGCATGGTGCGCTCGATGATCAACAGTGGCGCCGCCCGATCATTGCCCACCAGCGACCTCAAGGTCGCGTCCGAACTCGCGTCAGGCCTGCTGCGCAAGGCGCTCGATGCGTTCGCGCGTCTGGACACCGCCGCGGCAGTCACCATCCTGAAGGAAGACGATTTGATCGACAAGGAGTTCTCCGGCTTCGTGCGAAAGCTCGTGACCTACATGATGGAAGACCCGCGCAAGATTTCCGCGAGCCTCGATCTGCTGTTTCTGGCCAAGGCGCTCGAGCGCATCGGCGACCACGCGAAGAACATTGCCGAATTCATCATCTACATCGTCAAGGGCGCCGACGTGCGGCACACGACGATGGACCACATCGAATCCGCCGTCAAATGATGGGCGAGGACGGGTTGCAAGGTCCCAAGTCATGCCGGCGGTCCCTAGAGTTCTGGTCGTCGAAGACGAGCCGGCGATCGCCGAGCTGATCGCGGTCAATCTGCGACACAACGGCTTCGCGCCGATCTGGTCGGCTGATGGCGAAGCGGCCCAGCGCGAGCTCGATGCGGCGTTGCCCGACGCGATCCTGCTCGACTGGATGCTGCCCGGCGACAGCGGCCTGGTGCTCGCCAAACGCTGGCGCGCGGATGGCAGGACCAAGGCTGTGCCGATCATCTTGCTGACCGCGCGCGGCGACGAGTCGGACCGGGTCGCCGGCCTGGATGCCGGCTGTGACGACTACATCGTCAAGCCGTTTTCAGTCAAGGAAATGATCGCCCGCATCCGGGCCGTACTGCGCCGGCGCGCGCCCGAACACACGGGTGGCGAGGTCAAGCTGGGAGCTCTGCTGCTCGACGCCGACACCCATCGCGTGTCGTTCGCGGGCGAGGCGCTCAAGCTCGGGCCGACCGAGTTCAAACTGCTGCACCACCTGATGGGCAACGCCGAGCGGGTGCACACCCGCGCGCAGTTGCTCGACCGGGTCTGGGGCGACCATGTGGTGATCGAGGAGCGCACGGTGGACGTGCACGTCAAGCGCCTGCGCGAATCGATGGGCAGGGCAGGCGCGATGATCGAAACCGTGCGCGGCACGGGCTATCGGATCACGGCGGTTGGTGTGGGGCAAGCGGCGAGGCCCAGTCAAGCCGCGTAGGCGCCAGGCCCGGCGTGGCCACTTATCTGCCGCGCAAGTTTTTTGGGTTGGAGGAGCCGACATGAGCAGGCCAACCATCTTCATCACGCACAGCCCCGGCGCGCTCGCCAACTACTACGGGCCGCGCGCGCTGGCCGGGCTCGAAGCGTTGGCCGAAGTGCGGCGCTCCCCCAGCGACGCGCCATGGACCGACGCGATGCTCGCCCAAGCCGCGCAAGGCTGCGACATCATCGTGAGCGACCGGCGCGCCGAAGGCAGCGCCGCGCTATTCGCGCAACTGCCGCAACTGCTGGCGTTTTGCCGCTGCGCGGTCGACATCCGCAACATCGACGTGGCGGCCGCGAGCGCGCAGGGCATTCTCGTCACGCAGGCCAGCGCCGGCTTCGTGGCGTCGGTGTCGGAATGGATTGGCGGCGTGATGATCGATCTGTCGCGCGGCATCGGCGCCGCCGCGTCCCGCTACCACGCCGGCAAGACGCCCGTTCCCGTGATGGGCCGCGAGCTGCGCGGCGCGACCATTGGCCTGATCGGCTACGGCCAGATCGCGCGCTATCTTGCCGACGTGGCGCTCGCCCTGCGGATGCGCGTGCTCGTGACCGACCCGCAATCCCAAATCGAAAACGACGCCTTGACCCAGGTGCCGCTGGATCGGCTGCTGGCCGAGGCCGACCATGTTGTGTGCCTCGCCACCGCAACTGCCGATACCGAAAACCTGATGAACGCCTCAGCGTTCGCGGCGATGAAGCCGGGCGCGTTCTTCATCAACGCATCGCGCCGCTCGGCTGGCACATCGACCTGCAACTCGACGGCCGCGAACTCCCGCAACACAAGGCCGTGATCGACCGCCTGCCGGGCAAAGTCGTGATCGACCACACCGGCAAGTTCATAAAACCGGTGCCGGTCGACGATCCTTCGTTCAAAGGCCTGCAATCGGTGCTCGACCACGACGGCCGATGGATCAAGCTATCCGCACCCTACGAAACCTCCCAGCGCGGGCACCCTCGTCGCGAGCACGAGAACTCTTTGGATCGAACGGAGCTACATCCTGTGCGCCGCAGCACTCATGACCGTACTCGTCGGCGCGAGCGGGATCGCGCTCGACGTGCACTGGGCGACCGACGTGCTCGGTGGCTGGGCATTCGGTAGCGGCTGGGCGATTGCCTGGCTGCTGTTGGCCAGCTTTCTCGACCGCCGGCCCGATCGGCGGTGAAGCGAAGGATCGACCAAACGATAGTTGGCACGGGCGGGCCAGACCGTCTTGTTCCAGGGCGGAACCGGACCCGCGACGACATGTGTCGGGCCAATCAGTATCGGCTGCTGCCGCGGCCAAACGCGTGCCCCGGCCGCACTTTCATCTGCCGGAGAGTTCGCTGCCGCACAGACGCCCTGAATCTTCGAGTCCACAATGAAGGCTGGCTTGGAACGTCGGTTCGATGTTCGGCCGATAGCGCAAGTCTCGCTTGCATCGCGGCGACTTCCGTCTTCATACCAACTACAGGAGCTTCCTCATGCTTTCACTACGCACGCTTGCAATCACGGCCACTACGGCCACTTTCGGTTTGGTCGGATGTGCCCAGATGCCCGTCGATCACGACGCACACCATCCTGATGCCGCGCCCGCTGCAGGCATGCCGATGCCGACAGGCGGTCCCGGTGCGTCGATGGCTCGCATGGACGAGCAGATGAAGGCCATGCGGGCGATGCACGACAAGATGATGCAGGCGAAGACGCCGGAACAGCGAAGCGCCTTGATGGCGGAGCACATGAAGGTCATGCAAGGCAGCATGGCCATGATGGGCGGCATGGGCCCCGGCGGCATGATGGGTAAAGGCGGCATGGGCGCCATGGGCGGCATGAAAGACAAGCCGGCCACTGCCGGCGACAAGGGCGCAATGCCCGGCATGCAGGGTATGCCAGGCAAAGGCTCGATGGACGGTGACATGCACACGCACCACCAGATGATGGAGAAGCGCATGCAAATGATGCAGTCCATGATGCAGATGATGATGGACCGCATGCCCCCGGCCCCGGGCACGCCTTGAAGGGAGACGAAATGAACAACCTCGCACCCTCGACTGTCGCCCAGGCCAGGCGCGCCATACGGCTTCTATGTCACGCTCAAGGCTGAGTTATCTCGACGCAGTCGCGCAGGTCCCCGACGCGCTCAAGGTCGAAGGATTTGGCGTCCTGACGGACATCGACGTCCAGGCGACGATGAAAGCCAAGCTAAATGTCGACGTGCTCCGTGCGGCGTTGGCGGCTCCCGCCAAGACCTGAGCCTCGCGTCGATCCGCCCGGTTGGGAACTTACCCGGGGCCGCTCGTTGGTGGCCCCCGGGGGTAGCAGACCACGGCCAGCAGCTTCAAAAGGATGACTCAATGGACATGCCTGTGGAACACCGGCCCGATGTGCTCCATGTGACCATCACGATGCCCCGGAGGGAGTCGACAAGCTGAAAGATCCGGTCTGCGGCATGGCCGTGACGGTGGAGTCCTCGCACCATCTGGCGCACGAAGGCTGGCCGTACTAATTCTT
>JBDTRV010000176.1:0-5906 GCA_039931475.1 Burkholderiales bacterium
CAGCACCGGCGCGGCCAAGGCGGTGGGCGTGGTCATCCCCGAGCTGAACAAGAAGCTCACCGGCATGGCGTTCCGCGTGCCGACCTCGGACGTGTCGGTGGTCGACCTGACAGTCGAGCTGAACAAGGAAGCCAGCTACGAGGAAATCTGCGCCGAGATGAAGGCGCAGTCGCAGGGTGCCCTGAAAGGCATCCTCGGCTACACCGAAGACAAGGTCGTCGCGACCGACTTCCGCGGCGAAGTCTGCACCAGCGTGTTCGACGCCGGAGCCGGCATCGCTCTGGACAAGACCTTCGTCAAGGTCGTGAGCTGGTATGACAACGAGTGGGGCTACTCGAACAAAACGCTCGAGATGGCGCGAGTGGTGGGCGGCGCGAAGTAAGCCGCTGGCACCGACGTAAAACGCGCCTTGAAGGGCGCGTTTTTCGTTTCAGGGCGCGGCGGCCATCGGATTGCCCCGCCACTGGCTCCAGCACGTGGATCAGCCGGCTCTCGAGCCATTCCTTGGTCTTTTCGCCATAGGCCTTCATATGTGGCGCCGCCGCGTGCGCCTGCAGCGCCGCCAGCGACTCCCATTTTTCGATCACGACGAACGTGTCGTGGCCAAAGCTGCCGCGCGACGGCGGCAATCCTGCAGCGTCGAGGGTGGCGTTGTATTCGATGCAGCCTTGTTCCTCGAGCACCGCCGGCCGGTTCGCGGCGAACGCTGCGAGCACCTGGCTGCGTTGGCCCGGCTTGGCGGTGATGACGGCGACGACGTGGATCATGGCGATGGCCTTTCGTGGTGTGGATCGACCGATCGAATCTACGGCAAATGGGCAGGCGATACTGTCTCTCGCGCGCAAGCCGCCCCCGCATCCGCGTACTCAATCAATGAATTTGCTATTGTTTAAATAGCATTTTTTCTATACTGGGCGAGCGGGAAATGCCTTTTTTAGCCTGAATCTACCTGAACTCACGATGGACAAGCTCGAACTTCGGATCCCGCCACCGCTCATCGCCCTGGCCATCGGCGCGGCGATGTGGCTGCTGGCGCGGCTGGCGCCATCGCTTGCCTTCGACTTTGCCTGGCGGCCAGCGTTGTCACTGCTCGTCGCGGTCAGCGGCGGCCTGCTGGCGCTGGCCGGAATCGCCGTGTTCTGGAGGGTGGGAACGACGATCCACCCCCACCACCCGGGCAAAACCTCATCGATCGTCACCTCGGGCGTCTTCAAATTCACGCGCAACCCGATGTACCTTGGCTTGCTGCTGGTGCTTGTGAGTTGGGCGATCCGCCTGGCCAACCCGTTGCCGTTCCTGCTGCTTGCGGCTTTCGTGTGGCTCATCAACCGGCTTCAGATCGGCCCGGAAGAGCGCATTCTGTCGGCCCGGTTCGGCCAGGCCTATGACGATTACCGTCGCTCGGTTCGCCGCTGGATCTAGCGCCTCACGCCGGTGCGCGCGCTGGGCGCAAGTGCTGAGCGCGAGCACGGCCAATGGCCGCTGGCCGCTGGCCGCTGGCCGCCTTGCCGGCCATCGCCAGAACACCTGCGAATCGTGCGCTTTTCGCTTACTGATAAGGTTGAAAGTCCAGCCGGACTTCGATCCGGACAACGAGCCGCCGCGGCTGCGGCTGCGGCTGAACCAGCAACAGGAGGAATAACAATTCATGGACTCTCTCGCCAAGGATTTCGCCGACGGCACTTTAAGCGCCCCCAAAACGCCGTGCTTGTCGCTCTACCAGCCGACGCACCGCAGCCATCCGGACAACGAACAGGACCCGATCCGCTTTCAGAATTTGGTGAAGGAGTTGGAAGCCTCGCTCGCCAAGGACCATTCGGGCGCCGACACGAAGGCGCTGCTCGAGCCACTCTTCAAGCTCGCGCAGGACCATGATTTTTGGCAGCACACCGCCGATGGGTTGGCGGTGCTGAGCGCGCCCGGGCTGTTTCGCACGTACCTCCTGCAGCGCACCGTGCCCAAACTCGCCATCGTCGCGGGCAGCTTTCACCTTAAGCCACTGCTGCGCGCCCTGCAATCGGCCGACGACTATCACGTCCTGGCCTTCAGCCGCGACAGCGCCGTGCTGTTTCGTGGCAACCGTTATGCAATCGACGAAGTGCCGCTGGCCGATGGCGTGCCCACCACGAGCAGCGACGTGCCGGGCGCCAACAAGCGCAATGAAGAGCACGAGGGCGCGATTCGCACCTCCGGCGGTGGCGTTTCGGTGCATTACAGCCGGACCTCGAAATCCACTGTGGTTGACAACGATGCCGAAAAATTCATGCGCGCACTCGACAAGGCGGTGCTCGACCACCACTCCAAGCCGTCCAAGCTGCCGCTGATTCTCGCGGCGCTGCCCGAGAACGACAGCATGTTCAGAAAGCTCAGCCACAACCCGGCCGTGCTTGCACAAGGCATCGGCATGAACGCCGAAACCATGCCACTCGACAAGCTGCGCGAGCAGGCATGGAAGGTGATGGAGCCGCACTACCTGGCCAAGCTGGCCGGCCACGTCGATTCGTTCGGCGCTTCCAAAGGCAAAGGCCAGGCCGAGGAAGATTTGGCGTCAATCGCCAAGGCCGCGGTACAGGGCAAGATCGGCACCCTGCTGGTCGAAGCCGAGCGGCGCGTCCCCGGCCGCATCGACGGCGGCACCGGCGCCATTGCGAATGGCGATTTGACGAATCCCGAAATCGACGACATGCTTGACGATCTGGCCGAGTTGGTCATGAAAAACGGCGGCGAGGTCGTGGTGGTGCCAGCCGAGCGGATGCCGACCCAAACCGGCGCGGCGGCGATTCACCGCTACTGAAACCGACCCACGGCACCAGGAGACACTGTCATGAACGCAACCAGCGAAAGTGAAATCAGCAAACTGGTGTCGGCCGAGGAGTGGCAACTTCGAATCGACCTGGCGGCCTGCTACCGGCTGGTCGCGCTGTACGGCTGGAGCGACCTGGTGTTCACCCACATCAGCGCGAAACTGCCCGAGTCGGTGAGCGGCAAGGACCATCAGTTCCTCATCAACCCCTACGGCCTGATGTTCGACGAGATCACCGCTTCCAGCCTGGTCAAGGTCGACATGCGGTGCAACAAGCTGATCGAGTCGCCCTACCCGGTGAACCCGGCGGGCTTCGTGATTCACAGCGCGGTGCACGAGGCGCGGCCCGACGCCGGCTGCGTGCTGCACACGCATTCGCGCGCTGGAGTGGCCGTCAGCGCGCAAAAATGCGGCGTGCTGCCGATCAGCCAGCAATCGACCTTCGTGCTCGCTTCTCTGGCCTATCACACCTACGAAGGCGTGGCGTTCCGGGAAGATGAAAAGCCGCGCCTGCAAGCGGACCTGGGCCGCGCCAACTTTCTCATGCTGCGCAACCACGGGCTGCTCACCGTTGGCCCGACGATCGCCGATGCGTTCCTCACGATGTACACGTTCGAGAACACCTGCCGCATCCAGATCGACGCGCAGGCCGGTGGCGAATTGGTCGAGGTCGACCCGCGCATCGTGGCCGGCACCAGGGAGGCGATGCGGGTGCAGACCGGCGGCCTCGGCGGCGCGTTCGCCTGGCCGGCGCTGATCCGCAAGCTGGACCGGATCGATCCGGGCTACAAGAGCTGATGACGGTCGAAAGCAGCCGCTGAAAGGTTGCCGAGGGCTTTAGGTTAGGCATCGTCCACGCAACCCGCTGCGGCGCGCGCTCCATCAGGGGTCGGCCCGCCACCGCTCGCGTTTGCCAAGCCGCTCGAGCATGCCGTTCTCCACGACCGCAAGCGTCGTTCAACGCCGCTGAACTTCAACCCCCGCGTTCGCGCAATCGCATCCGCAACCCCACCGGCGTCATCGTAAAAGAAAGATGCTCGCGCGCCGGCTTGCCATCAGGTGTGCTGACATCCTCGATGTCGAAGCGACCGAGCAACGTCGCCATCGCCATCTTGATCTCCAGCAGCGCCAGATAGCGCCCCGGGCAGATGCGCGGGCCGGCGCCGAACGGCATCGACACCCGCTTGGCCGACCCGGCCAGCGCCGCCGGCCCACCGTCGGCAAGCCAGCGCTCGGGCTGGAACACCTCGGCGTTCGGCACGTGCTGTTCGCTCACGCTGTCTCGGCGCATCAAGCAGATGACGATCGTGCCGGCCGGCACTTGCACGTCGCCCACGGTGATCTCGCCTTCGGTCATGAATGGCAGCACCGGCGCGACCGGCTTGAGGCGCATGGTCTCGTGCGCGCAGGCTTCGATGAAGTCCAGCTGCTCGATCTGTTCGATATCAGGAGCGGCGCTGCCGCCTGCCGTTTGCCGCACTTCGCGCATCGCGCGTTCCAGCGCCTCTGGATGCCGCCAAAGCAACTCGATCATCCAGGCGATGGTGTTGGCCGTGGTGTCTTCGCCCGCGAGGAGCATGGTGACGACGTTGCCTGCCACCTGATCGTCGTCGATGCCGCTTTCCGGCGCGTCGGCCGCGGCCAGCATCGCTTCGAGCAAATTGCTCGGCCGCTCGCGAAGGGCAGGATCGACCTGCATGCGGGCCCGCGCCGCGCCGATGAAGCGCTCAACCGCCGCGTTGACTTCGACCACGCTGTGGTCGAGCTGCCGATCCTTGGCGCGCCGCCACCAGCGCCACACCGGAATCGGTGCGATCACGCGCGTCGAGACGGCGGGAAAGATGCGGTCGAGATGCTGCTGGATCACGTCGCCGTCGGATTCCAGCGTGTTGACTTCGGAGCCGAATGCGAGGCCCGCGATGGTGTCGACCGTGTAGCGCATCAGATCGGCCTGCAGATCGATCGACGCGCCGGCCCGCGCCGCCTTTTGCCAACGCGAACCCAGCCGATCGGCCACCTGCCGCAGCGACGGGAAATAGCGCCGGACGTGGGCCGGATCGAAACTGGCCATCACCATGCGGCGCTGATGCCGCCAGGCATCGCCGTTGGCGCCGAACAGTCCAGGCTTCAGGCCCATCTCGGTCCAGATCTGGTTCAACCGCGGCGTGCGCTGGAACACTTCGGGGCGGTTGCGCAGCACCGAAGCGACGACCTTGTGATCGCCCACGACCAGAATCGGCCGGCCCACGCGCAGCTTGAAATAGGGGCCGAATTCGCGGCACCACTGCTCCAGTTGCAGATGCACGCTTGCCGCGTCGAGCTGGAACGCATTGCCGACCAGCGGCCAACTGCGCGGACCGGGCAGATCGGCCCACTGGCGCTGGGCGGCAGGCGGATCGAAGCCGATGGTCGAGGGGTTGGAGCTATCCATGATCGAGTTTTTGATTGTGCGCGCGCCACGCGGATTCAACGCCGCACATCAAAAGCGCCGGGCCGTGGGCGGTCACGCGCGAATGGCAACCCGGGCGCGCGCCGAATTTCGCCATGACCCGTCAGGCAAGCGCTTGGGCCTTAGTCAGACGCGCTCGGCGACCCAGCCGCGCACCGATTGCAACGCGGCCGGCAGCGCCGCCGCGTCGCTGCCGCCGGCCATCGCCAGATCCGGCTTGCCGCCGCCCTTGCCGCCAATCTGGTTGGCGACGAAGTTCACGAGGTCGCCGGCTTTGAGCTTGCCCATGCTGTCCTTCGTCACGCCGGCGGCCAGTTGCACCCTGCCGCCTTCGACGCTTGCCAGCACGATCGCGGCCGTCTTCAGCTTGTCCTTCAGCTTGTCCATGGTTTCGCGTAACGCCTTCGCGTCGGCGCCGGGCAACGCGGCGGCGAGCACCTTGATGCCGCCCACGTCGACCGCCTGATCGACCAGATCGTCGCCCTGCGAAGAGGCCAGCTTGCCCTTGAGCGCGGCGAGTTGTTTTTCGAGTTCGCGCACCTGATCGATCATCGCGCCGACTCGCGCCGGCACTTCGCCCGGCGTCACTTTCAACGTGCCGGCGACGCCGCCGAGCGTCTCTTCCATGCGCTGCACGTAGGCCAGTGCGTTGGC
>JBDTRV010000177.1:0-5903 GCA_039931475.1 Burkholderiales bacterium
GCCGCTGCCGCTGCCGCTGGCCAGAATCCCGCGTCCGAAGAGTTGCGCGGAGCGGAAATCCTCGTCAAGGCGCTGCAAGCGGAGAACGTCAAATACATCTGGGGCTATCCCGGCGGCGCGGTCCTTCACATCTACGACGCTTTCTACAAGCAGGACACGATCCAGCACGTGCTGGTGCGGCACGAACAGGCGGCGGTGCACGCGGCCGATGGCTACGCGAGAGCGACCGGCGATGTCGGCGTGGCCTTGGTCACGTCCGGCCCGGGCGTGACGAACGCGGTGACGGGCATTGCGACCGCCTACATGGACAGCATTCCGATGGTCATCGTCACCGGCCAGGTGCCGACGGCCGCGATCGGGCTAGATGCGTTTCAGGAATGCGACACGGTCGGCATCACGCGCCCGATCGTCAAGCACAACTTCCTCGTGAAGGACGTGCGCACGCTCGCCAGTGTGATGAAAAAGGCATTTCACATCGCGCGCAGTGGCCGGCCCGGCCCGGTGGTGGTCGACATTCCCAAGGATGTCTCGTTCCAGAAAACGCCGTATACCGGCTACCCTGACAGCGTTGCGATGCGTTCCTACAACCCGGTACGCAAAGGGCACGGTGGCCAGATCCGCAAAGCCCTGCAACTGTTGATGTCGGCCAAACGGCCCTACATCTATAGTGGTGGCGGGGTGCTGCTGTCGAACGCTTCACAAGAGCTGCGCACCTTGGTGGACATGCTCGGCTGGCCATGCACCAACACGTTGATGGGCCTTGGCGCCTATCCAGCGAGCGACCGCAAATTCCTCGGCATGCTCGGCATGCACGGTACTGTCGAAGCCAACAACGCGATGCAGAACTGCGACGTGCTATTGGCCGTTGGCGCGCGCTTCGACGACCGCGTGATCGGCAATCCGAAGCACTTCGCACAGAACGAGCGCAAGATCATCCACATCGACATCGACCCCTCGAGCATTTCCAAGCGGGTCAAGGTTGATATCCCGATCGTGGGCGACGTGAAAGACGTGCTGACGGAGTTGATCAGCATGATCAAGGAGTCGGCCGCCAAGCCCGACGCCGATGCGCTCGCCGGCTGGTGGGAAACGATCGACGGCTGGCGCAAGCGCGACTGTCTGCGCTACGACCGCGGCAACAAGGACGTGATCAAGCCGCAGCACGTGGTGGAGACGCTCTGGAACATGACAAAGGACGCCGACACCTACATCACGTCCGACGTAGGGCAGCACCAGATGTGGGCAGCGCAGTATTACCGTTTCGACGAGCCGCGGCGGTGGATCAACTCCGGCGGCCTGGGCACGATGGGCGTCGGCATTCCGTATGCGATGGGGATCAAACTGGCCAAGCCCGAAAGCGAGGTGTTTTGCATCACCGGCGAAGGCTCGGTGCAGATGTGCATTCAGGAGCTTTCCACCTGCCTGCAGTACAACACGCCGATCAAGATCGTGTCCCTGAACAACCGCTATTTGGGGATGGTGCGGCAATGGCAGGAGATCGACTACGAAGGGCGCTACAGCCACAGCTACATGGACGCGCTGCCGAATTTCGTGAAGCTTGCCGAAGCCTATGGCCACGTCGGCATGCTGATCGAGCGGCCGGAGGACGTGGAGCCGGCGCTGCGTGAGGCGCGCAAGCTCAAGGACCGCACCGTGTTCATGGACTTCCGCACCGACCCGACCGAAAACGTGTTCCCGATGGTGATGGCCGGCAAGGGCATCACCGAAATGCTGCTCGGCTCGGAAGACCTCTGAAGCAAATCCCCGCGTTTTCGATCCATACAACCAACCGCTGACGAATCTATTGCTTGTCGAGCCGGCGCATTACCGTGCGCCGGGGAGGGCAGCGAAAAGAGGAGTCGCATCTTTTCATGAAACACATCATCGCAGTGCTGCTGGAAAACGAACCAGGCGCACTTTCCCGTGTGGTCGCGCTTTTTTCGGCGCGTGGCTACAACATCGAATCCCTGACCGTCGCGCCGACCGAGGACCCGAGCCTGTCGCGCATGACGATCCAGACTTCCGGCTCGGATGAGGTGATCGAGCAGATCACGAAGCACCTGAACCGCCTGATCGAGGTCGTCAAGGTCGTCGACCTTACCGAAGGCGCTTACACCGAGCGCGAACTCATGATGGTCAAGGTGCGCGCGGTCGGCAAGGAGCGTGAGGAGATGAAGCGCATGGCCGACATCTTTCGTGGTCGCATCATCGACGTGACCGACAAGAGCTACACGATCGAACTCACCGGCGACCAAGGCAAGAACGATGCGTTTCTGGTCGCGATCGATCGCGCCGCCATTCTAGAAACCGTGCGCACAGGATCGAGCGGCATCGGTCGCGGCGAGAGAATTTTGCGTGTTTGAAGTTGGTCGGTAAAAGATTCGGTCGCTTGGCGCTGACGATACTTTTGCCGAGTTTGAAGTGAAAGAAGAGCTTGGGGCGGCCCGGCGCTTTTCTTGGGATCAAAAACATTGAAAGGAAAAAGCATGAAAGTGTTCTACGACAAGGACTGTGACCTGAGCTTGATCAAGGGCAAGACGGTTGCGATCATCGGCTATGGCTCGCAGGGCCATGCGCATGCGCAAAATTTGAACGACAGCGGCGTCAAGGTCGTGATCGGCCTGCGCAAGGGTGGCGCTTCCTGGCCCAAGGTCGAGAAGGCCGGATTGAAGGTGGCGGAGGTGGCCGATGCGGTCAAATCCGCCGACGTCGTGATGATTCTGCTGCCCGACGAGCAGATCGCCACTGTCTATAAGAACGATGTGCTGCCCCACATCAAGCAGGGCGCTTCGCTCGTGTTCGCGCACGGCTTCAACGTTCACTATGGATTCGTCACGCCGCGCGCCGATCTGGACGTGTGGATGGTCGCGCCCAAGGCGCCCGGCCACACCGTGCGCAGCACCTACACGCAGGGCGGCGGCGTGCCCCAGTTGATCGCGGTGTTTCAGGACAAGTCCGGCAAGGCGCGCGACCTGGCGTTGTCCTACGCCATGGCCAACGGCGGCGGCAAGGCCGGCATCATCGAAACCAACTTTCGTGAAGAGACCGAAACCGACCTGTTCGGCGAGCAGGCTGTGCTGTGCGGCGGCACCGTGGAACTGATCAAGGCCGGGTTCGAGACGTTGGTCGAAGCCGGCTACGCGCCCGAGATGGCGTACTTCGAATGCCTGCACGAGTTGAAACTGATCGTCGACCTGATCTATGAAGGCGGCATCGCGAACATGAATTACTCGATCTCGAACAACGCAGAGTACGGCGAGTATGTGAGTGGTCCGAAGATCGTGAATGCCGAAACCAAGCTCGCGATGAAGCAGATGCTCAAGGACATCCAGACCGGCGAGTACGCCAAGAGCTTCGTGCTCGAAAACGCCGCCGGCGCGCCGACGCTCACGAGCCGACGTCGCTTGACCGCCGAGCATCAGATCGAAGTGGTCGGCGAAAAATTGCGTGCGATGATGCCTTGGATCAAGAAGAACAAGTTGGTCGATCAGACCCGCAATTGATCGCCGCGGCACCATCTGCCTGAATGCCACCTTCGGGTGGCGTTTTTACTTTGAATGGTTGACGAATGCACGACGACACCGACCTCGGCCCCGCGCCCGACGACGAGCAACCCCCGCGCCGCCGTCGCAAGGGCATCTACATCCTGCCGAACCTGTTCACGCTCGCGGCGCTGTTCGGGGGGTTCTACGCGATCGTCATGGCGATGAACGGCCGGTTCGACTTGTCCGCCGCCGGCGTTTTCGTGGCAATGGTGCTCGACAGTCTGGACGGCAGAGTGGCGCGCATGACCAACACCCAAAGCGCGTTCGGCGAGCAAATGGATTCGTTGTCGGACATGGTGTCGTTCGGTGCCGCGCCGGCATTGATCTCCTACGAATGGGCGCTGCGCCCGCTCGGCCGCTGGGGCTGGATCGCCGCTTTCGTCTATTGCGCCTGCGCCGCGCTGCGGCTGGCGCGCTTCAACGTCAACACCGCAGTGGTCGACAAGCGCTACTTTCAGGGATTGCCGTCTCCGGCCGCGGCCGCGCTGGTGGCCGGTTTCATCTGGCTCATGACGGAGGCCGAGATCGGGCCGCGTTCGGTGGCCTGGCCGACCTTCGCGATGTGTCTATTCGCGGGCCTGACCATGGTCACCAACCTGCCGTATTACAGCTTCAAGGACATCCAGCTCAAGAAGAGCGTGCCGTTTGCCGCGATCGTTCTGATCGCGCTTGTGATCGCCGTTGTGAACATCCACCCGCCAACGGTGCTGTTCTCCCTGTTCATCGCTTACGCCATCAGCGGCTACGTCATCTACGGGTACCGCAAGGCCAAGGGCATTCAGACCAGTGTGATCAGCACTTCGACCGACGAGCCCGAGGAGCGGGACCTGCACCAATAGCCAATCCGCTGTTGAGCAAGACGGGGCGCTACAGCAAGTGCCCGTCTTCGCCCAGCGCCGCGTCGAGCCGCGCGACCAACGCCGACAGTCGCGGATCGGGCGCGGAATCCGCGGCGGCGGAAGCGGAAGCGGTGGATGTAGTTGCCGATGCGGCCGGCGCAGCCGCGATCGCCGCTACAGCCGGTGTGCCGACGTTGGTGACACTTTGCGAATGCGTCTGGGGTGCGGCCGCCGCCGCGCCGTCTCGGTCGGCTAAGTCGAACGCAAGGTTCAACGCGGCAAGCACCGCGATCCGGTCGCGAGCCTTGAGCTTGCCAGCGTCCCGAATGCGGCACATCGCGGCGTCGACCCTTCGCACCGCGCTCTGCACGCGCGACTCGCCGCCGTCGGGCACACCGAGCACATAGCCGTGGCCCATGATCTGAACTTCGACCTGCCTCATGATGGATCTTCGGTCCGTGGCTCGTGCGCTTCAGGCGCGGCTTCCAGGTCGGACGTGTTGGCAACGCCGTGTGCCGGCAACCGCTCCAGCAGCACGTCGAGGCGGGCCCGCGCCGCGCCGAGGCGTGACTTGAGCGAATCGCGATCTTGCCCCAGCGTTTCGATCTGCGCTTGCAATAAACCGTTGGTGCGTTGCAGCTCTTCGTAGCGCAACAGCAGGCGCTCGACTTTCTCGCAAATCTGGTCGATCTGGGACGACGCGTTCGTGGTGGGAGCAGTGGGCACGCGCGGATTGTAGTGCCCGCGCTCGATCGGGATCGAGGCCGCGATTACGACCACCGCGAGCCGTTATAATCGTGGGCTTTGCTGCAGCCGAAGCAGCGGCTCTTCGCGGAGCCTGCAAGGTAACGGTGTGATGCAGCAAATGTTGGGACGTTAGCTCAGCTGGTAGAGCAGCGGACTTTTAATCCGTTGGTCGCGTGTTCGATCCACGCACGTCCTACCAATTCTCCAGCGGTTTTGCTGCTATGAAGACTGTAGCGGTTCCAAAACTCTTTGGGACGCTTTCCAAACCCCCCCGCCGATCGGGGGGCGTTTTGACCCCTATCTACGTCGAAACCGAAGCCGTGCGCGAGCTCATGCATGCGGCCGTGCGCGATGACACAACGCGCATCAGTGAGACCGTCTTCGACAATGTGTATTTTTTGTAGGGCAACAAGTTTCGCCGATGGAGAAAGCCACGTATCGGCCGAGGTGCTTGCTCGGATAGTAGGAGAAGCCGGGCTTTCAGACGGCGCACCATGCAGATCCTGGCAAATGACGAATACGCGGCCGAGGTGCGTGAGCGCATCTACACCGACGAGGGCATCACCTCGGTGCCTTCGGTTATCGTCGACGACCGCCATCTGATCTCGGGCGGGCAACCGCCGGAGGCGGCCGAGCAAGCGCTTAGGCGGATCGCGGCGACGGATCGAGCACCGATTCGAGCCTTTTCGCTTCTCAATCGCGCTGCGGTTCGAACATCGCGAAGATCCGCTCGTCGTCGCAGAACGCGACGTTGAAACGCAGCCAGCCGCTG
>JBDTRV010000178.1:0-5870 GCA_039931475.1 Burkholderiales bacterium
CGCACAGGCGGTGATGATCTTCGACAGTTGGGGCGGCGTGCTGGCCGACGGCGCATTCCAGGCGTTCAGCCTCGCCTACACGGCGCGGGTGCTCGCGCAACTCAAGCGCGAGGCTGGCGGCCGGGTCGTGCCGCGCATCGTGTTCACCAAAGGCGGCGGGCCGTGGCTTGCGCAAATGGGCGCGCTCGACTGCGACGTGCTGGGGCTGGATTGGACAGTGAACCTTGGAGCCGCGCGCGAATTGGTCGGGGCGACCAAGGCGTTGCAGGGCAACCTCGATCCGAACGTGCTGTTCGCGCCTCCGGACTGCATTGGTGCCGAGGTGGCTGCGCTGCTGCGGACCTTTGGCGCGCCGCATCGCGGCGCCGGAAGCGGGCCGACCCATATCTTCAATCTCGGGCATGGCATCAGCCAGCACACGCCACCGGAGCATGTGGCGGTGTTGGTCGATGCAGTGCATTCGACATCGCGGGTATTGCGCGCCAGTGCGGAGTAGCGGTTGACTGGAGAGCACAAAATCTCGTGTTCAAGGCACGAAAAAAGCGGTTGCGCCCCTTGACTTATGCACAAAAAACGGAATCGACTCTCGCATCTCGCCGATTTGTTGGGCTGCGGTAAAAATCCCGTTGACCGCCGCTAAGTGGTTGATTTTGCTAGGTACGCTCAGCTGCCTTAATCGCGGGCAATCTGAGCACAGCCTTGATTTTCAAGGGCTCGGCGCCGTTGGCCTCTAGATATCAACAAAGTTGTCCACAGAAACTGGGAGCGACCCAGCAAAGAACTTTCAAATCAACGACTTGAAGGGATTTTGCAGATTGAACGTGAAATTTGCACGGCAACTGACAGGTCGCAGGTGATGCATCGGCTGCAGGTGCTGGTGCAGACGCCGGCGCACAGCGCCATCGCGGGGCCTCTGACTTATCGTCACTCGACGTCGCTGGCGCCCGGGACCTTGGTGCGGGTACCGCTGGGTCGGCGCGAAGTGCTCGGGGTCGTGTGGGAAGACAACGACGCCGCTGGCGCTGCATCCGGCTTGGCCGATGACGATCTGAAGCCGGTAGCGTCCGTGTTCGATGCGCTGACCCCGCTGCCGTCGTCGTGGCGCGGCCTGATAGGCTTCACGGCGCGCTATTACCAACGCTCAGTGGGAGAGGTCGCGCTGGCCGCGCTGCCGCCAGCGCTGCGCGAATTGAGTGCGCAACAACTGGCACGCCGGCTCGCGAAAACGCCGTTGGAACCGGCCGCCATTGCCATCGCTACACAAACGATAGCGCTAAGTGACGAACAGACGAGCGCTAAAGGCCATTTTGATGCTCAAAGTGGCCCGTTTTTGCTGTTCGGTGCCACCGGTAGCGGCAAGACCGAGGTTTATCTGCGTGTGGTGGCGGATCGGCTGCTGCAAGACGGCGCCGCGCAGGCGCTGGTGCTGGTGCCCGAAATCAACTTGACGCCGCAACTGGAGGCGCGTTTTCACGAGCGCTTCGGCGCGCAGGCGGTGGTCTCGCTGCACAGCGGCATGACGCCGCCGCAACGCCTGAAAAGCTGGCTCTCGGCGCACGCCGGCACGGCGCGCATCGTGCTCGGCACGCGAATGGCGGTGTTCGCCTCGCTGCCCCGGCTGGCCTTGATCGTGGTAGACGAGGAGCACGACCCGAGCTACAAGAGCCAAGAGGGGTCGCGCTATTCGGCGCGCGATCTGGCGGTGTATCGGGGCCGACTCGAAGGCGCGAAGGTGCTGCTCGGCTCGGCCACGCCGTCGCTCGAAAGCTGGCAGCGCAGCCGGCCGGCGGAAGCGGGGGTCGGCGCCGGCCGCTACACGCGGATCGAGATGCCGGCGCGCATTGCCGACTCGGCGTTGCCGGCGGTACGGTTGGTCGACATGGGGCGCCAACCGAAGGGCACGGTGCTGGCGCCGCCGCTGGTGCAGGCGATCGAGGAACGCATTGCGCGCGGCGAGCAGTCGCTGCTGTTCCTCAATCGCCGCGGCTATGCGCCGGTGCTCCATTGCGCCGACTGCGGCTGGAAGAGCGAGTGCCCACATTGCAGTGCCTTTCGCGTCTTCCACAAGATCGACCGCAGCCTGCGTTGCCATCACTGCGGCTTCGCCCAGCGGGTGCCTCGGGCCTGCCCGGTGTGCGGCAACCCGGACATTGCGCCGCTCGGGCGCGGCACAGAACGGCTGGAAGAGCACCTGGCGGACCTGCTGGCCGGCTCAAAGCGGCCGGATGGCGAGGCGGTGCGCATCCGCCGGATCGACGCCGACAGCACGCGGGCCAAAGGCGCGCTCGAGGCACAACTGGCTGAAGTGCATGCCGGCGCGATCGACGTGCTGGTCGGCACCCAGATGATCGCCAAAGGCCACGACTTCCGCCGCATCACTTTGGTGGCGGCGGTCAATCCCGATGGGGCGCTGTTCTCGAGCGACTTTCGCGCCGCGGAGCGGTTGTTCTCGCTGTTGCTGCAGGCCGCCGGCCGCGCCGGCCGCGACGCCGCGAAAGGTGGCAGGAGCGAAATGTGGGTGCAGAGCTACTACCCTCAGCATCCGCTGTTCGGCGCGCTTAAGGGGCATGACTTTCAGGCTTTTGCGCAAAGCCAGTTGGCCGAGCGCGAGAAAGCCGGTTTGCCGCCGTTTTCGCATCAGGCGCTGGTCCGGGCGGAAGCGCGCACGCAGGAAGCGGCGCAGGCGTTTTTGATGGCCGCCGGCGCTGCGGCCGATCAACTCGCCGCAGCCGCCCGCGTCGTGCGCTACCCGGCCGTGCCAATGGCGGTTGCCAGGGTCGCGAATGTGGAGCGCGCGCAAATGCTCGTGGAAAGCAGTGCGCGCGGCGCGCTGCAACGTTTTTTGGCGGACTGGCAGGCGCAATTGCACGCGGCGCGTGCGCTGCCGGAGCACAAGGCTGTGATCCGGTGGGCGATCGACGTGGATCCGCTCTCGATATGAGCCGGTTTCGCTGAGCCGCCCTCGGCGGATGCGGGCGAAGACCGGGCAACTTGATTACGACGCGCGCAGCAATCGCGTCGTGCGGCGCTCACCCGGATGCTGCTCTTTTGCACGGGTGATTTCGGCCATCACACGGTGGTCGGTCAAGGCGGTGGCCCAGAGTTGGCGATCGGCCGCGGCGGCTGCTCGGCGCTGGCGCCAAGCGCTGACGGTACGGAGGAGGGCAGCGAACAGCCCACCGCTGGATTGGCCGCGGATTTGGTTGAGCTGGTCGATCGACGGATTGCGTTGTACGAAAGCGTTCATGTTTTTTCTCCCTGATGGACGATGGAAGGCTTCGGATCGGCTTTGCGAACCACTTCAGTTGCAAGCGCAACCGATCCGATTGAGTCCAATACTAGGGTAAACGCTAATACGATTCAACTTCTGTTTTATGATCGTTGTCATTCAGAATATGAATGATTTCAGGCGAGCGTGATGCCCGCCGGGGTGGCGCCATGGCTTCATGGCGTCAAGCCGAAAGCGCCTCCCACCGCTCCAGCGCGGCCATCAGTTGTTCCTCGATGGTCCCGTCGCGCTCATGCAACGCAACCGCGCGCGCGGGATCGCGTTCGTAGAGGGTGGAATCGTCCAATTCCGTGCGCACCCTCTGCTGTTCGGCTTCCAGGTCTGCGATCCGAACCGGCAGCGCGTCTAGCTCGCGTTGATCCTTGTAGCTGAGTTTTTTCTTCTGTGGCGCCGGGGCGCCAGCCGAAAACGTCGCAGCCGTGGTGGCGGCGAGCGGGTCAGACCCGGTCGGGCGCGGCTTGGACGAAGCGTCAAAGCGCCTTGTCGACGTTGCCGTCAGACGGCGCGAGCGCTGGCTTTGGGTCAGCCAGTCCTGCACGCCGCCGACGTACTCGCGCCAGACGCCCGGATGATCGGCGGTGCCTTCATGCGCAATGATGCTGGTGACGACGTTGTCGAGAAAGGTGCGGTCGTGGCTCACGAGGAACACTGTGCCGTCGTAGTTTTGCAGCAGGTCTTCGAGCAGTTCAAGCGTGTCGATGTCCAGATCGTTGGTCGGCTCGTCGAGCACGAGCACATTGGCGGGCCGCGCGAACAGGCGCGCCAGCAGCAAACGGTTGCGCTCGCCGCCCGAAAGGGATGACAGCGGCGACGCGGCACGCGCCGGAGAGAACAGGAAGTCCGCCAGGTAGCTTTTGACGTGTTTGCGCTGCTTGCCTATTTCGATCCATTCGCTGCCCGGGCTGATGAAGTTTTCCAGAGTCACGTCCAGGTTCTGCGCCGAGGTGGTGGCCTCGCGCATCTGGTCAAAATAAGCGACCTGCAGCTTCGTGCCCTGGCGAACGGTGCCGAGATCCGGAGCGAGCTGGCCGAGGATCAGCTTGAGCAGCGTCGTCTTGCCGGCGCCATTCGGCCCGATCAGACCGACCTTGTCGCCGCGCAGTATGGTGCTGCTGAACGACTGCACGACGGTCCGGTCGCCGAACGCCTTGCTGACATTCGCAAGTTCGGCCACGATCTTTCCGGAGCGGTCGCCACTGGCGACGTCGAGCGCCACGCTGCCGGGCGCGTCGCGGCGGGTGGCTCGGGACACCCGCAAGGCCTCGAGCCGGCCAATCCGGGCGACGCTGCGCGTGCGGCGCGCCTCCACCCCCTTGCGAATCCACACTTCCTCTTGCGCGAGCAGCTTGTCGGCTTTCGCGGAAATCACCGCCTCCTGCGCCAGTTGTTCCGCCTTCTGCGCCTGGTAGCGCGCGAAATTGCCTGGGTACGAAAGGAGCTTTCCGCGGTCGAGTTCGACGATCCGTGTGGCGACCCGATCCAGAAAAGTGCGGTCGTGCGTGACCGTGACCACGCTTCCGCGAAAGTCGATCAGCAAATCTTCGAGCCATTCGATCGAGCCGAGGTCGAGGTGGTTGGTCGGCTCGTCCAGCAACAGCACGTCGGGCCGCGCGACCAGCGCCTGCGCCAGCGCCACGCGCTTCTTCATGCCGCCCGAAAGCGTGGCAATCACCGCGGTCGGATCCAGCTTCAGGCGCGCGAGCACCAGTTCGATCCGCTGTTCCCAGTTCCAAGCGTCCTGCGCCTCGATACGGGTCTGCAGATCGTCTAGATCGAGTCCGCTGTCGCCGCTCAGGTACTGTTCCCGTAGCAAGATGGCATCCGCAATTCCGACGCTTGCGGCCTCGAACACCGTGGCCGATAAGACGAGGCGCGGCTCCTGCGCGACAAAAGCGATCTTCACGCCCTGCTGCATCTGCAAGCCGCCGTCGTCAAGGACTTCCTGCCCCGCCAGGATTTTCAGCAGCGACGACTTGCCCGCCCCGTTGCGACCGATCAGTCCCACGCGCTCACCCGCCTCCAAAGAAAAATCCGCACGGTCAAGGAGGGCGACGTGACCGAAGGCGAGTTGAGCGTCAAAAATAGTGATGAGTGCCATAGCGGAGGAATTATCCGGGGCACCGCCTGCCACCCGGCGTCAACGCTGCTCAAGAAACCACGAACGCCTCCCCGGTGCGGCCAACGGTTGTAAAGGCGCCAGAGAAGGGACGGTGCACGCCAGTGCTAAATCGTGCTACAGTCGAGGGCTTGGCTGCTTGAACACGGGAACGAAGTAGACAACGGAAGCGGTCGCCAACAGTGGGCCCCGCAGCCGGAAAAAAAAGAAAAAAGTTCGAGCAAGTTGACGAGATCAAAAAACTCGTGCTACAATGCAAGGCTTCGCTGATCGCAGCAAAGTCGCTAAACGCAACAGCCACTAACAAGGCAATGCGGGCAGCCGGTCTTTAAAAATTTACAGCCGATAAGCGTGGGCGTTTGAGCGAAAATTGCGAACAGTTCTTCGGAACGAAGTCGCAAGGCTTCAAACGCTCATGAGAATAGAAGTGAAGTTCACTTCAATTCCGTTTTTATGAGTTAACTC
>JBDTRV010000179.1:0-5842 GCA_039931475.1 Burkholderiales bacterium
CTTCTTCGCTGTCGCGTTCAGCCACTTTTCGGCTACCGCTTGAAACGTGTTTGCAGCCGCGTCGGCAAGGGCGCGCTTTTCCTCGCGCTTCACGACGCCGGGGTCGAGGCCGTCGGCAAGTAGCTCGCGCGCCGCGTCGCGCCGCTTGCGCGCCTTCGCCAAAGACACGGCCGGGTAAACGCCCAAGGCCAAGGTCTTTTGCTTGCCAGCGTGCCGGTAGGCGAGCCTCCAGTATTTTCCCCCCGCAGCCGCGACGTGGAGGTACAGACCCCCACCATCCGAGTGCTTGTCGCCGGCCGGCTTGCCGCTCGGCTTGATGTTCCTCACGAAAACGTCGGTCAATGCCACCGCTGCGCCCCTTTTGTTGGTATGCGGTTTGCGGTCAGGTGCCGTAACCGTCATAAGTACCAACAAAATTCTAGTATGGCTTGGCGCCGATTGATCCGACGTGAGACAAAGAAAAAGCCGCTACGCGGGAGAGCGTGCGGCTTTTGACACGTTGCAACACTATCTGATTCTTTTACTTGGTCCCCTCGACAGGAATCGAACCTGTATCTGGCGCTTAGGAGGCGCCCGTTCTATCCATTGAACTACGAGGAGGAATCGGGGATTTTAGGCGGCGATGAAGTGGCGAGAAGGTGCTGCCTTGCCGCCAACGGCGCGCGGGCTCAGTCGTACTTCAATGTGTAGATCAGATCGAGCGCGCTTCGCTCGCCGGTGGCACCACGCAGGGTGACGCGCTTGGTCAGGTCGTAGAACAGGAACAGCGTCCCGACGGCGCCTGAAAGACTGCGTTCGTAGGCCGCGTAGAAGTTCTTCGAGAAGCGCTTGCCAAGGGTGACGGCTGCAGCCCCGGTCGAGCCGCCGCCGGCGCCCTTGGCCTCGCCTAAAGAGAGCTCATCGAGGCCGACTTTTTCGGCGATGCCGCCGCCTGAATCCTTGCCGCTCACGAAGGCGAGCGCGGCCGTCTGCAGCAATGCGGCTTCTGCGCCGCTGGAGGCCGACGCGCGGCCGAGCACCAACCAGGAGAGTTTTTCGTTGTCGGCCAGGTCCGGTTCGGACCAGAGGCGAACCCGCGGCAGCAGGGCGGTGCCGGTGATTTCGACGCCGACCTGAACGTCCGCGAATTCCATGTTGGCGCGCTTGGCGAGGACGTCGAGCGTCGGATTGGTCGGCTTGCCGGTGAAGCGAATGATGCCGTGGTCGACGTTCAGCCGCTGTCCGTACGCGCGGTACTTGCCGTCCTCGGTGCGGATGGTGCCGGTCACTCTCGGGTCGGTCAGCGAATCGCCGGCCACGGCCAGCTCGCCGGTGATGCCGCTCGTGATGCCCAGGCCGCTGACCTTGAAGTCGTTGCCCATATCGATCTTGACGTCCAGCTTCACGACCTGCGGCTCGGCCGGTTCCTTTTTAGCGGCGGCGGCACTCTTGGCCCTTGCCGCCTCGGGCTTGGCGGTGGCTGCCGCCGCGCCTTCGCCACTCGCGACCTCTTTGCCGCGACGCACCACCACGTCGGAACCGAGCGACGGAGCGGAATCCTCAGGCAGTTCGATGCGCGCGCGATCGACCTTGAGCGCACCCGTCACCAGCGCCTTGCTGTCCGCGAGGCTCGCATCGATGTCGCCCGACAAGGTGATTTCCGCATCGGTGCGAAGGCTGGGCCGCAGGTGGTCGATGTTGGCGTTGAGTTTGGCCTGGGGCTTGCCAGCCACCAGTTCGGCCGAGCCTTTTGCGGTGATGGATCCGCCCTTGCCCTTGCCGCCCGCGCCGTACAGGGTGAATTCGTCGATCACGAGCCGCTGGCCGTCGAGCTCGGCGCGCAGCTTGCCGTCGGTGAACTCGAAGCCGTCGACGATCGAGCGCAAGGTGAGGTCGTCGGCGGTGATCGTGCCGTCGAGCTTCGGGTCGGTCAAGGTGCCGGCCATCTTCACGTCGGTGGCGATGTCGCCTTCGATGCGCCAGCCGGGTGGTGCAAGCTGCGACCAGACGCCGAGCTTGGGCAGCTTGACTTTGAGGTTTCCCTGCAATGGCGCGTCCTTGGCCAATGTCCAGCCGCCGTCGGGGCCGGCCTTGGTGAGCTTGGTGGAGATGCGGCCCTTGACCTGGCCGGCCTTGGCGGTGTCCCAGGTCAAGTCCAGGTTCAGGTCGTTGCCGCTGCTTTGCACCGAAACCCGCACGTCCTTCACGCCCGCCGGAACGGTGGCGTCGGAGCCCGCGCCGGGGCTGGTCACGATGTTCAGATCGCCACTGGCGCGGTACAGGCTGGCCTTGACGTCGAGCTTGTCGCCCAGCGTCACGTCCCAGTCGCCGTTGAATACCATGTCGCCTGAAACCCGGCCGCCGGCCAGCGGGCCGCCCGAAGCCAGTTCGGCCCAGGCCAGCGGCAAGCCCTTGAGCTGCCCCTTGGTGCGCAGTTGCCCGGAGCGCCAACTCACCGGCTCCCATTCGATGTTGGCTTGCGATGCGGCGCCACCCTTGGTGGGCGGCGCGGCCAGCACTGCCTTGCCAGCGCCGGCTTCAAAGCTGCCCGTTCCCGGCGTGGGCGACCATTTGAACGGCACGTCGTTCTTGACCGACAAGCTCCATGGCCCCTTGCCGATCGCCGGGTCGGTCACCTGCGCATCGACCTTCCTGACTGTGCCTTGCCACGCGGATGCGCCGAGCGGCTTGTCGCTCGAGACGCGACCGACGCGGGCTGCCAGATCGACCTTGGCTTTTCGCTGGCCCATTTCCGCGCGCCCATCGACCTTGATGTCGGCCTGACTCAACTTGCCAACGATCGAAGCGTCGAAGTCGCGCAGGCGGATGGTCTGGTCGGCGGCCGAGCCTGCGGACTTCGCACCGGCCTTGGCGGTCTGCGTCGAGCCCTCGGCCGATGGTGGCGGCACGTAGTCGAGCTTCGGCACGTCGAGCTTCACATCGAGCGCGGGATCGCGCCAGCCGCCTTTCCAGCGCGCGGTCAGGGTGGCGCGGCCGCTCGCGTTGGTCTGCTTCACGCTGTCGGGCACGCCCGGCAGCGCCTTGACCCAGCGCAGCAGTTTGGCGACGTCGGCGACGGCGATTTTTGCGACTCCGGCGCCGCTGTTCTCGCGCAATTCGCCATCGGCTTTCAGATCGAGACCGGGTGCGTCGAACTGCAATTGGCCCTGGCCGCCGGGGCCGGCCGGCCGCACGTCGAGCGCGCCGGTCAAGGTTGCGTCTTCAGTGCGAAGCTCCAGTTTTGATAGCGACAAACGCCCATCCGACCAGCGACCAATGGCATTTACGTTCCGAAGTTGGAGTCGCCGTAGGTCCTCGGTGAGCTGTTGGGCCGAAGCCGATGCCGTGCTTGCCGATCCACCTGCGCCGCCAGCGCTCGGCCGCAGCGCGACGTCGAAGCTGATCGCCTCGCCCGCGCCGCTCGCGGTCGCCTTGCCGTCGATCGGCAACGCCGCCATTTGCGTGTGCAGCGCGGCGGGGTTGATGCGGTCGAGCGTGGCTTCGACCTTCCAGCCTTCCGCGGGTGCAGTCGCGGCCGCGCCCGCCTCGGGTTGCGTCGCGGTGGGATCGCCCGGCTTCGGGGTGGCCGGCGCGCCGGCCCATTTGCCGCTGGCACGCAGGGTGCCGCCGCCGAGCTTCGCTTCCAGTTGCTCGATCAGCGCTACGCCGTCGTGCCAATCGCCTTCTGCCTGCAAGCGTTCGAGCGGCAATCGCTTCTTGTCGTAGGGGCCGGGAATCGCGTTGCCGATGTCAGCCTTCAGGTGCCAGCCGCCTTTGTCTTCCGCCGGGGCGCCCGCTGACGCGGCGGTCGGCTTGACGTGTGCTTCACCCGTCAACTGCGTGTGCGGCGCGGTGGACCAGAGGGCGCCGGCGTCGAAATCGGAGAACTTTGCATCGGCCTTGGGCACCGGTTGCGCGGCCCACGGTGTGACCTGCGCGGTGACTTCGGCGCGCGTCGGGCCGCTGCCTTGCGCGGCGGCGGCGGTGGTTTCGGCGGTGGCCTTGACCGCCAGATCAGTGAGCGGCCCGATGGCGCTTGCGTTGAAGGACACGCCGACGCCTTCGGCGCCACCGCCGGGCACGTCGGTTTTCAGCTGGCCTGAAAGCTCGGCGTCGAGCTTGATCGGCGCGGTATCGGCGATCGTCGCTTTCGCGCTGTAGCGGCCGTTCATCACCTCGGTGCTGTCCACGGTGAGCTTGTGCTGCTCGCCGTTGTAGGCATAGCTGCCCGCGATGTCGGTCACGGCAACGGGAGGCGGGCCGGCCCATTCGAAGCGGTCGACCGCGAATTTGTCGACCTCGATCTTGATCGGCAGCTTGATCGACTCGGGCGGGCCGGTGGGCGGCTCGCTCGGCGTCGGCGCGCGCTTGTCTAGGACCTTGATGCTGCCGGCCGAAAGCCGCTTGATCTTCAGCGTCTTGTCGAGCAGTGCCGACGGCTCCCAGGCCAGTTCAGCGTTATTGACCTCCGCGCTGAGTCCGTCCTGCTTGTAAGTCAGATGATCGATCTTGCCGCCGCCCCTGATCGCGCCGGTGACGCCCTTGACTTCGAGCGGCACGAAGCGCTGCGCCAACTCGAGCGCCTGCCGGAGCGACCCGTTGGTGCCCGCCCAAATCCACAGGCCTCCGAGCGCGAGGACGAGCAGCAGCGCGATGGCGCTGACGAGGATCGAGAGGATGCGCGCCGCGATGCCCCAGCCGCTGCGCTTTTTCGTGTCGGTTGGCTTTGCCGTGCTCGAGGGCACCGAAGCTGGGCTGCGCTCGGTGCTTGGCGAATTCGTTGGGGGACTCGCGGTTGCCATCAGAACGTGAAGCCCACGGTCAGGTGCAGCCGGAACTTGCGGCTATCCAGGCCGTAGGCGACTGCCGCCGTGAGTGGGCCGATGGGGGTGCGCACCCGCACGCCGGTGCCGACGCCGTATTGCGGTCGCAGGTTTATCGGCTTGTTGGCCACGTCGCCGAAATCGACGAAGAAGGTGTTCTCGATGGCGGTGGGCAGTCCGTCGCTGTAGTAGGGCCGCTGCCATTCGACGCTGCCGATGGCCACGTAGCGGCCAGGCCCGACCACACCGTTCGCGCGGTCGATCCCGATATCGCGAAAGGCATAGCCGCGCACCGTGGTGTCGCCGCCGGTGCGGAACTGCTGGGTGCTTGGAATTCGGGCTTCGGTGGACGCTTCGACCGCGCCGCCTTCGGCCCGGAACTGGATCCGCCCCTGCCGCTCAGTGATAGGAAGAATGCCGAGCCAGCGCCCGACCGCGCGCAGGAACGGCTTGCGCGGCGCGGACAGCGTGTAGCCGCCGCCAATTTCGGCACCCAGGCCGTAGCCGGTGGTCGGGTAGGGCAGGCTGTCGAAGTAGCGGCCGGTCCAGACGTAGTTGGCCGAAAGTGCGGAGCCGTCACCGACGTCGGCTTCGGACACGGTGTTGGTGCCGCTGCCGCGCACGCTGGCGCGGTCGTACTGAACGTAGAAGCTGCGGTCGTACTGGTCGGTGTTCTTGGTTTTTCCGATGCGCAGCTTCTGCGCCGTCGTGACCAATTCGCCATCGTCGAGCCGGTCGTAGCGCGCGAGCACGCCCGAACTCCAGCCGTTCTCGTCGGGTATGTCGGTCCAGGCCGATTGGATGAACGGCGCCTTGGTTTCCAACTGCATCTTGGTGACGGCGCGCCAGCCGATGCCCGGCACTCTCTGGTCGGTGTATTCGGCCGACACATGGGGTCCGCCGTCGGTCGTGAAACCGACGCCAAATACCAGTTTCTTGCGCGGTGCTTCCTTCACGGTGACCTGGACCGGCACCGCCTCGGGATTCGCGTCGGTCGGATCGACGAAGATGAAGGCCGAGTCGTAGTAGCCGCTGCCGGC
>JBDTRV010000180.1:0-5793 GCA_039931475.1 Burkholderiales bacterium
ACTCGCGGCGACACGCTGAAGTTCTTCGGTCGCCTCTTGCACATTCTGCAATGCTGCGGACAAGCTGTCGCGCCGTACGTGCTCTGGCTCTGTCGAGGCTTCCGTGCGGCGTAGTGAAGCTTCACCATCATCACCGCGACTCGGCCACTGGAACCGCAGTGGACAGGATGCCGATCAACAGGGTAGGAAGCAACGTCTTCGCAACGACAGCACCCCGAGCGGAGCTGTCGCGGCCGGAATAGCCGGGACCTGACAAGTAGGATGGGCGGGTTTGCCGGCGCCGGCGCGGCTCGGACCCAACCCCGACGAGCGGACCACCCGGCGCCCTCACGGAACGAACCCAACCCCGTTCAAGCAGCGCTTGCCCAAAGGCGCGAGGGCGGCTAAACGACGTTTTCGCCGCCGCGCTCGACCAATGCGCTTTACACGACCAGCTCGATGAGGAACGGCCCGTCCCGCCCAAAGCTTTGCGCCATCAGGTCCGCGCATTGTTCCATCGTCGTTGCGACCGCGGCCTCGACGCCCATGCCTTTGGCCAGGCTGACCCAGTCAAGATCGGGGTTGCCCAGGTCAAGCATGCTCATCGCCGTTGCGCCGGGCTCGGCGCCCACCGCCTCGTATTCGCCGATCAGGATGTTGTACTTGCGATTGCTGAGGATGATGGTGGTGCACGGCAGCTTCTCGCGCGCCTGGGTCCAAAGCGATTGCAACGAATACATCGCGGAGCCGTCGGCCTGCAGGCTGATGACGCCGCGCCCGCTGCCGGCCAACGCCGCGCCGGTGGCCACCGGCAGGCCGTCGCCGATCGCGCCGCCGGTCAGGTGCAGCCAGTCATGCGGCGCGGCGGCGCGGGTGTGTGGATAAAAACCCCGGCCGTAGGAGACGCTCTCGTCGGACACGATCGCGTTTTCGGGCATCAGCGCGGCCACGGTGCGCGCCAGCCCCTCGGGTGTTGGCGCTCCGGTGGCGATCGAGGGGCGCGGCCCCGGATCGGGCGCGGCGGCGTCGGGTGCGCCGATCGCATCCACCAACATCTGGAGTGCAGCGCGCGGGTCTTGGTCGACCCGTGCCAAGGTGTGCAACTGCGTGCGCGGCGCTTGGTGAAACGACGGTTGCCCCGGATACGCGAAAAACGCGACTGGCGCGTTTGCCGCGATCAAGAGAATGTGATCGAACGGCGCCAATGCGGCGGCGGCGGCGCTGCCAGCGTACGGCACGCGGTCGATCGGCACGCGGCCTTGCCCGCGCGCGACGCGAGCCACGCCGTACTCGCACATGAGCGATGCGCCGCTGGCCTGGGCAACGCGCCACGCCAGTTGCAACCCTTCGGACAATACGGCCCTGCCGCCCAGCAGCAGCAACACCTTGCCATTGCCGCGCAGCGCGCGCAGACAGGTCTCCAAAGCCAGCAGATCAATCGCGGGCGGCTGCAGGTCGGGCAAGGCGGGCGCGGCCACTCCGCCCTCCTCCCACGAAGCATCCGATGGCAGGATCAAGGTCGCGACCTGGGACATGCGCGCCGCCTGCACCGCTGCCGCTGCGTCCCCGCCCACGTCGGCGGAGCGGGTGCTCGTGCGAACCCAATTGGAGGCCGCGCGCGCGATCAAATCGGTGTCGGCCGTGAGCGGCGCGTCAAACGGCCGGTGGTAGGTGGCTTGGTCGCCCACGATGTTGACGATCCCGCTGCGCGCACGGCGCGCGTTGTGTAGGTTGGCAAAGCCGTTGGCCAGGCCCGGCCCGCAATGCAGCAGCGTGCACGCGGGTTTGCCGGCAATGCGAAAGTAGCCATCGGCCATGCCGGTGACGACGTTCTCCTGCAGACCCAGCACGCAGTGCATTCCGGGAATCTCATCGAGAGCTGCAACGAAGTGCATTTCGCTGGTGCCGGGATTTGCAAAGCAGGTATCGACGCCTGCCGCAAGGAGCGTTTTCACGAGGCTGTGCGCGCCGTTCATTTGGAGTTCCTTTTTGGTTGCTTCGGGCTATCTTGACCGATCCCGGAGATTCTCAAGGCACGCATCGGCAAAGACCGTCAAGACACTCGCCGCGGCGTGCAGTCCCGGCCAGTTCGGCCGCTCTATCGCAACTGCGCGTGCGGCGATTTCGCGCAGGCTCAACGGTGCACGGGTCGCGACGAAAATATCGTCAACAAATGCCATTGACGCTCGCCGCAGCTCAATTGTTAGCTATTGTACGGATAGCAATAGACATGCAAGCCGAGTGCAGTGGTGATCGGTGGGTTGAGCTGGTCGCGCCGCGGCCCGAGCTGGCTCACCACGCGGGCGTTGTCTGAACTTTTTGGACCGCCGATTGGCAGAGGCGCGTCGGGTGCGGTTGCGGCGCGCCTATTGGTCCCGACGAGCAGCGTCCGGCATGGCCGCATCGGTGTTCCAGCCGGTCATTTCTTCAGATCGAACATCTGTCCCGGCAGAAACGTCACGATCTGCGGAAACAGCCAGATCAGCGCGACGGCCGCCATCAGCAGCAGGAAGAACGGCAGGCTGGCACGCGCGACGAAAAACATGTCGCGTCCGGTGAGGCTTTGCAGCACGTAAAGGTTGAAGCCGACCGGCGGTGTGATCTGAGACATTTCGACCACCAGCACCACGAACACGCCAAACCAAAGCAGGTCGATGCCGGCCGCGCGCACCGACGGCAGCACGACGGCGGCCGTGAGCACGACCATCGAAATCCCGTCGATGAAACAACCCAGCAGCATGAAAAGCAGTGTCAGCGTGGCAATCAACTGCCAGGGTTCGAGGCCGGACTGGCCGATCCACTCGGCCAGCACTCTCGGAATGCCGGTGAAACCCATCGCTGTGGTCAAGAAGCTTGCACCCATCAAGATGAAGCTGATCATGCAGGTGGTGCGCACCGAGCCGCCGACGCCTTCGATGAACACCTTCATCGAGAGCGATCGGCTCCATCCCGCGAGCAACAGCGCGCCAACCACGCCCAACGCCGCGCTTTCGGTAGGCGTCGCGACGCCTGCGTAGATGCTGCCGACCACGGCGCCGATCAGCAGCACCGTGGGAATCAGGTATTTGGCGGCGGCCATTTTTTCAGCGAACGGCACTTTTTCGTCGCGCACCGGTTGCAAGCTGGGTTTGGCGATGGCCCACAGTGCGATAAAACCCGAGAACAGCAGGATCAGCAGGATGCCGGGAAGCACACCGGCGACGAACAGCCGCGCGATCGACACGTCGGCCGCGACGCCATAGACGATCATGATGATCGACGGTGGTATGAGAAGACCCAAGGTGCCGGCGCCCGCGAGCGAGCCGATCACCATGGTCTCGTCGTAGCCGCGCTTGGACAACTCGGGCACGGTCATGCGGCCGATGGTCGCGGCCGTTGCCGCGGATGAGCCGGAAATCGCCGCGAAGATTCCGCAGCCGAGCACGTTGGTGTGCAGCAAGCCGCCGGGCAGCCGCGCGACCCACGGCGCGAGGCCACGGAACATGTCTTCGGAGATGCGGCTCCTGAACAGGATTTCGCCCATCCAGATGAACAGCGGCAGCGCCGTCAGCGCCCAGTTGCTGCTCGCGCTCCAGACGGTGGTGGCCATCAGCGGCCCGGCCGGCGCCTGCGTGAACATCGCCATGCCAACCCAGCCGGTGATCAAAAGCACCGCCGCGATCCAGACCCCGCCGGCCAGCAGCGCCAGCAGAACCACCAGCAGCCAGATCGATTCGAGTAGGATTTCCATGTGCCGGATGCGTGGCCTGAAGCTTGAGCGCCCTGCCCGCTTTTCTTTAGATTTCGCTCGACGCGCGCTGCATCACCGCATCCGCATTGGCCGGCGGGCCACCACCTGCCATCATCGAGTCGAACAGTGATTCAGCCACCGCCAGGCACATCAGCAACAGCCCCGCCACCATGCCTATTTGCGGAATCCACAGTGGAATCGGCAGCAGCCCTTGCGACACGTCGTTCATCGAATACGACAGCAGCACGAAGCGCGTCGCATACCAGGCGAAATAGATGCAGGCCAGCAGCGTGATCGCCAGCGCCAGACTTTGCATCGCGCGGCCCATTGCGCCCGGAATGCGCGAGATCAAGAGTTCCATCCGCACATGCACTCCAGACCTCCAGGTCGCGGCCAGACCCAAAAAGGCCGACCCGGCCATGCAGAACGTCGCGACCTCGTCCCACGAGTGGGCAGGCAGGCCGAGCAGCCGCGCCACAATCGGCACCAGGGTGAACGCGCCAACCGCGACCAGCAGCACCCCGGCAAGCACTGCGCCGACCCGGTGCAACTGGTGCAGAAAATGCCTCATCGCAGCTTTTGGAAGTAGGTTCGGTCGGCGCCCTACTTCCTGAAGCCGGAGACGATCGCTTCGCCATCGGCGCCGGCGCGCTTGACCCATTCAGTCGTCATCGTCTTGCCGATTTCGGTCAGTTCGCTCTTGAGAGTGGGGCTCGGTTTGAGCACCTTGATGCCTTTGTCGGCCATGATCGCTACGACCTTCTCGTTTTCGGCCTTCGACGTTTCCCAGCCGCGCTTTTCGGCGGCGGCGGCCGCATCGAGTACGACCTGTTTGGTCTTCTCATCAAGCCCGTCGAGCGCGACCTTGGAGACGATCACCATGTTCAGCGGCAGGAACGCCTGCACATCGTAGTAGTGCGTGAGGTAGTCCCAGGCTTGCGTGTCGACGCCGGTCGCTCCCGAGGTGATCATGGCGTCGACCAGCCCGGTGCGAAACGCCTGCGGAATCTCTGGCGACTGCACCGTGGTCGGAACCGCGCCGAGCAACTCGGCGAAGCGGCTCGTGGTCGGGCTGTAGGTGCGGAACTTGGTGCCTTTCAGGTCCGCAATGGAATTGAGTTCGCGCTTGGTGTAGATGCCCTGCGGCGGCCACGGCACCGCATACAACAGCGTGATGCCCTGCCCGTCGAGGCGTTTGACGAGAAACGGCTTGGCCACCGACCACAGCTTTTTCGCCTCGTCGTAGCTGTCGGCCAAGAATGGATTCGAGTCGAACGCATAGAGCGGACTCTCATTGGCAAGCGAGGAAATCAGCACCTCGCCGATCGGCACCTGGCCGGTTTGCACCGCGCGCTTGATCTCGGGGTGCTTGATCAGCGAGCCGTTGCTGTGCAGCGTGATCGTCAGCTTGCCGCCGGATTTGTCGTACACCTCGTCAGCGAACTGCTTGATGTTCTTGGTGTGGAAGTTCGTGTCCGGATAGGGCGTGGGCATGTCCCACTTGGTCTGCGCGAATGCGGCGCTACCCGAGACGGCGGCCAATGCAACCGCGACGGCGAGGATGGGTTTCGTCAAATTCAAAGCTGCTCTCCTGCGGCGAAAAAAGACCTATCTTGGCGCGAACAAGCGGGCGCACCGATGGTGTTAACCCGCAGCACCGGTGCCGCTTGGCCGCTCCGTGGGCTGCTCATTGGCGAGAACCTGCTCGATGGCCGCCGCCGTGTTGCGCGCCGCGTCTCGATGCGCGCCGGTAAAGCCACGCGCTGCTTCGGCGGCTGCCGCGCGCGCGGTCTGATTGCCTGCGAGCCCCACGGCGGTCCGCACCGCGGCCTCCATCGAGTCGACACGGATTGCGGCACCGGCCGCGCGCGAGAGCTCCGCCGCCTCGGCAAAGTTGAAAGTGTGCGGCCCCATGACGACTGGGCAACCGCAGGCCGCCGCCTCGATCAGGTTTTGCCCGCCCAGCGGCTCGAAGCTGCCGCCGAGCAGCGCCACGTCGCTCATGCCGTAGTAGAGCGCCATCTCGCCGAGCGAATCGCCGAGCCAGATGTCGGCCGGCGGGGGTGTTGCGCCCTGCCCGCTCC
>JBDTRV010000181.1:0-5780 GCA_039931475.1 Burkholderiales bacterium
GTCGCGCAGCGCCTGGGCGACGAATTGGGCCAGCAGGTGGTGGTCGACAACCGCGGCGGCGCGGGCGGCAACATCGGCGCGGAAGCGGTGGCCAAGGCGCAGCCCGACGGCTACACCCTGCTGATGGGCGCTTTAACCTCGCATTCGACGATGGCCACGCTCGAAAAAGGCAAGCTGCGCTACAACCTCATCGGCGACTTCGCGCCAGTGATGGTGGTGGGCTCGGTGCCGCTGGTGGTGGTGGTCAACCCGCAGGTGCCGGCGAAGACGCTCAAGGAACTGATCGATTACGGCAAGGCGAATCCGGACAAGCTGAATTTCGCATCGTCGGGCGCCGGATCACCGCAGCGCATGGGCTCGGAGATGCTGCGGCGCGACGCGAAGGTGCCGATGCAGCATATCGCCTACAAGGGCAGCGGCCCTGCCATGACCGATCTGGTCGGCGGGCAGGTCAACATGATGGTCGAGACGGTGCCGGCCGCGCTGTCGTTCATCAACGCCGGCAAGCTGCGCGCGTTGGCCGTGACGAGCCCTGAACGGATCTCGATGTTGCCGAACGTTCCGTCGGCGCCCGAAGCCGGCATGCCGAGCCTCGACGTGGCATCGACCTTTGGCGTTCTCGCGCCGGCCGGCACGCCGCCCGAGATCGTCGCGCGGCTGAACGAAGCACTGGCAAAGATCGTGCAGAACCCCGAAGCCAAGGAACAATTCCTGAAGCAAGGCGTCTATGCCGCCAAGCCGACCACTCCAGCCGAATCGGCCAAGCGGATCGCGGCCGAGGTCGCGCGCTGGGCCAAGCTAATCGATCAAGCGAACATCAAGCCGGAGTGAAGGCATGGCGAGCAAGAGACCTTCCGCGACTCCCGCCGCCAACGCCGATGCTTCGGGCATGGAAAAAGGCCTGACGAGCTACGGTGACACCGGCTTCTCGCTGTTTTTGCGCAAGGCGTTCATCAAGGGCGCGGGTTTTACCGACGCGGCGCTCGACCGGCCCGTGATCGGGATTACCAACACCGGCAGTGCCTACAACCCGTGCCACGGCAACGCGCCGCAGTTGATCGAAGCGGTCAAACGCGGCGTGATGCTCGCAGGCGGCCTGCCGATGGACTTTCCGACGATTTCCATCCATGAAAGTTTTGCCGCGCCGACCAGCATGTTCCTGCGCAATCTGATGTCGATGGACACCGAGGAGCTGCTGCGCGCGCAGCCGATGGACGCGGTGGTGCTGATCGGCGGTTGCGACAAGACGGTGCCCGCGCAATTGATGGGCGCTGCATCGGCGGGCTTGCCCGCGATCCAGCTCATCACCGGCTCCATGCTCACCGGCGCCCATCGCGGCGAGAGGGTCGGCGCCTGCACCGACTGCCGGCGCTACTGGGCGAAGTTTCGCGCCAGCGAAATCGACGAAGAGGAAACGGCAGCCGTCAACAACCAGCTCGTCGCCAGCGTGGGCACCTGCTCGGTCATGGGCACGGCAAGCACCATGGCCTGCATCGCCGAAGCGCTGGGCATGACGATGCCCGGCGGCGCCTCACCCCCGGCCGTGACGGCCGACCGCATCCGCATCGCAGAGCAGTCCGGCGCGCAGGCGGTGCGGATGGCAAAGGACGGCCTCACCATCGACAAGATCCTCACGCCCGATGCTTTCGAGAACGCAATGCGGGTGCTGCTGGCGATCGGCGGCTCGACCAACGGCATCGTGCACCTGACGGCGATGGCGGGCCGCATGGGCCTCGAAATCGACCTTGCCGCTCTCGACCGCATGGGCCGCGAAACGCCGGTGCTGCTGGATCTGAAGCCTTCCGGCCAGCACTATATGGAGGACTTCCATCATGCCGGCGGAATGGCGACGTTGCTGCGCGAGTTGAAACCACTGCTGCATCTGGATGCGCTGACGGTGACCGGTCGCACCCTGGGCGAAGAGATCGAGCGCGCTGGCCCCGCCTTCAAGCAAGACGTGGTGCGCCCGGCAAGCAACCCGATCTACAAGGAAGGCGGCATCGCCGTGCTGCGCGGCAACCTCGCGCCCGGCGGCGCGATCATCAAGCAGTCGGCCGCCGACCCCAAGCTGATGGAGCACGAAGGCCGCGCGGTGGTGTTCGAGAACCTGGAAGACCTGGCCGCGCGCATCGACAGCGACGATCTCGACGTGAATGCGGACGACATGCTGGTGCTCAAGAACATCGGCCCCAAAGGTGCGCCCGGCATGCCCGAAGCCGGCTACATGCCGATCCCGCTCAAGCTCGCGCGAGCCGGCGTGAAAGACATCGTGCGCATCTCGGACGGCCGCATGAGCGGCACCGCGTTCGGCTCGATCGTGCTGCACGTGACGCCCGAGAGCGCAATCGGCGGGCCGCTCGCTTATGTGCGGAGCGGGGACCGGATACGGCTTTCGGTGAAGAACCGGGAGATCACTTTATTGGTGTCGGATGAAGAACTGGCGCGGCGTGCGGAGGCATCACCGGTGATCGAACCCACGGCCGAACGCGGCTATCGGAAGCTGTTCCTGCAGACCGTGACCCAAGCTGATCAAGGGGCGGACTTCGATTTTCTGCGGGCGGCGAAGATGGTGGGAAGAGTGCCACGTTGAGCGGCGCTCCCTCAAAAGACGAAGCCATCAAGGCAATGCGGGCTTGCTCGCCCACAGGTGCGCCGCCACCAGCGCGCGCCAGGGCGTGAATTCCGCCAGCCACAACCGCGCTTGCTTCTCGCTGATCTGCTCACTGGCGCCGAGCAACTCCTGCAACCGCCGCCGCACCGCCACATCGCCATGCAGCGAGCCGTCGAGCCAGCCGAAGCCTCGGAGCAGCGCATAGTCGATGGTCCAGGGGCCGATGCCGTAGAGCCTGGACAGGCGAGCGCGAATCTCGTCAACCGGTAGCTCGGTGGCATCTGCGGCGGACCAGTCTTCGAGCGGCAAGGCGCCAGATTCGACCTCGCGCGCCAATCCGAGCACCGCACGCGCCTTGGCCTGCGAAAAACCTGCCGCACGCAGTTGCGCGTCGTCCATGGCCGCGATCACGGCAGCATCAGGGTGGCACGCTAGCCCGCTGGAATGCGTGAGGCCAGCCGCGGCAATCAACCGTCGGCGCAGCGAGAGCGCGGCCGTCAGGCTGATCTGCTGACCGGCGATCGCCCAGACGAGCGCCTCGAACGGTGTGGCGGACAACGGCACGCGCAGGCCCGGCCGCGCGGCGATCAGTCGGCCGATCCGCAGATGCGACTTCTGGGCCGCCTCGAACGCGTCGACCGGCTGTGCGAGGCCCAGCATGCGCAGCACCATGCGCTCGAAGATGGGTTGATCGGCCGCACGCGGCCGCGTTGCACCATCGACAGCCAACCCGGCCAGCGCACTGCCCTGTTCGAACCGGATGTCGAGGCACGCCGCCCGTCCGTTCCAGCTCAAGCCCTTCTGCAAGCGGCGTTCTTCGACCCGCTCGGATAATTGCTGCACGTCGCGTCGGTGGAAGGTCAACAGGTCTGCCACACGGAAGTTGGCGGGAAGCTCGATCGCAGTGGAAATCATGGTGATGCCTTTCAGACGGAGCGACCCGGCGCCGAATGCGGCCACCACCCAGCCGCAATCGCCAACAGCGCCGCTGCGACCAACACCCACCACTGCGCAAGCAGGCGCGGCTCCATTGTTGCCGGATTCGGAACTGGGCGATTCGTTTCGGCCACGTCAAGACGCTCCCGATCACGCCCCAAAGCAGCCCGTCGATGATCTGACGGGCAGGAGTTGATCTGATGCAAGACTCGCAAGTTGGCGGGATGCGTTCGGTGGCGTACAGACGCTTCTCCGCCGTTGAGCGCAGACTCCAGCGAGGAGCTTCAAAATATGGCCATTCATCACGCGCTGTCGGGCGAACTGATCAACATTCGGCCGCTTGGCAGCGCGATCACGAGCGCCCGGACCGCCACCCTGTACAAGACGCAGCACCTCGAAGTGTTTCGCATGGTTCTGCTCGCCGGCAAGGAGATGCCCGAGCACGCTGTGGTCGGCGAGCTGACGGTGCAATGCCTGGAAGGCAGCGTCGAGTTCTCGATCGGGACCACGCGCGACGTGATGCGGTCCGGCGATCTCAAATGCCTGGCCGCCGGCATCCCTCATTCCCTCAGGGCGATCGAAGATTCCTCTGTCTTGGTCACCCTGCTGCTTCATGGCGCATAGGCCGGTTCGCGCTGCAGGCGCTCATCCAACGGATCGCCTCGTGTGGGGTGCGCGGAGGCTCCCCATGATCCGGCGCCGCCCGTCGCGACCGGTGTTCTTCAATCTGACGCGGATTTAGATGCCGGGATCACCCGAGGCCACAACGTCAAGCCCCAAATGTTGCGCATGCCGGGCGACGTTGTCTTCATCGTCTTCGGCGCGACTCCGCTGGTGGTTGCGACGATCAAGTGCTATGCCATCCTGCGTGCAGGGCCAAGGGGCGACGAGGTCGGGTTGCTTCGTCCTGCTTGAGCCGCGCAGAAGGTGCGATATCGAGCGCACCTTCTTTTGCGCCTGACCTCGTTCGGGGAGGAACGCCTCAGTGCACCGAGCTGGAGGCCTCCTCACGAGAAGCTGCGCAACGACTCGAACGCGGCCGACTGGCAACCGCCGAAACCGACGGTCGGCTGCTCATCGGGCATAACCCTCGCTTCATTGGAGCCCGTGGTTCACGGGCTGCTGGGAGCGGCCTCGGTCGCGTCGAGACGCACGCTGTAGAGCATTAGTTTGGCGTCGTTGGGATCACGCTGGTGCTGAAAGTGCAGGTGCTCGGCAAACTTGCGCATCAGATCATTGTCCGCGGCGTCGCTGGAATGCATCGTCTTGATACCGCGCGCCTTCGCGACTTCGATCAGGCGTTGCATCAAAAGCGTCCCCAATCCCTTGTGCTGCCAGGCATCGGCAACTGTCACGGCAAATTCGCAGTCGTGTCCGCCGGCTTGCGCACTGAACCGGGCGACACCGATCTCCTGCGTTTGGTCGCCCGTGCCCAGCAGTGCCACATAGGCTGCGTCCGTGGCTGGGTTGATGACCGTCAGCTGCTTCAGAAGCTCCGCGCTCGGTGACTTCATCGTGTCCAGGAAGCGGAAGCGCCGCGACGCCGAGGACAGCGACTCGATGAAACGACGCTCCAGTTCGATGTCCTCCGGGTGTATGGGCCGCAGGTGCACGCGGGTGCCGTCTCGCAGCATCGCGTCATCACCACGCGCAGAGGACGCGGCGAGCGAATCCACGCCGGGGTTTTTGACGGTATCGGTTGTCGATTTGACTGTAGACATAGGGCTTCCTCTTTAGAACGGGCAGAATCACTCGGGCATACCTTCGAGGTCGAAGCGAGTTCGCGACGGCGCTCAGCGAAGGGATTGAGCTTCTAGTCTGAGCAGTGCGGCCATGCCGGGTCTGTGCGCTGGCCCACACAGGGGCTCAATCAGGCACGACGAGGCCACCAGCGCCTTCCGCTTTCTTTGTGTGTTGGCGTACAGACGTTGGGCCTGCGCGGGCGCAGAGTGCAACTCAGTGGCCTGCGGGCGATATTGGAAGGTGACTCCAAGGTGGGCAACAAAGGTGGTGACAAGCATGTTCACACGGCGCGCGAAGGCCCCGTGACGCCGAAGGCGGGTGTCGTCACCGCGGTGCGCGGCAGTGTCGTCGATGTGCGCTTTGATGGCCGCCTGCCGACCATCCGCACGTTGCTGCGCGCCGGCATCGATGGCGCGATAGCGATCGAAGTACTCACTCAGCTCGACGCCCGGCACGTTCGCGGCATCGCCCTCACGCCGACGCAGGGACT
>JBDTRV010000182.1:0-5755 GCA_039931475.1 Burkholderiales bacterium
TCACGTTGACCCGGTTGCGCTCGATCGGCGTCACCGTGGTGATGACTTCGGAGCCGTACAGGCTCTTGTTGATGTATTGGCGCTTGAGCTCCTGCTCGGCGCGGTCGGCCAGCGCCTTGTCGAACGGGCGGCCTTCAGTCAGGCCCACTTCGCGCATAGCTTTCTTGAGGGTGTCCTTGTCGAATTCCCGCGAACCGACGATGTCGACGTCGGCGATCGTCGGCCGCTCCTCGACGATCACGACCAGCACGTTGCCGCTGACTTCGAGCCGCACGTCCTTGAACAGGCCGAGGGCGAACAACGAACGAATCGCCGCCGAGCCTTTTTCATCGGTGTAGGTATCGCCGACGCGGAACGGAAGCGAGGCGAACACCGTCCCCGGCTCGGCCCGCTGCAAGCCTTCGACCCGAATGTCCTGCACCGTGAACGGCTCGACCGCCCAGACGTTAAGCGCGAATGCAAACGCAAGCAGCGCCGTGATGGAGCGCAAGCGAAGACCGTGGAAGTGTTTGTTCATTGGAGAGAAAAAGCAGGCCGGACCACGGGGGCCACAACAAAGCGCCGGCCCCACGTTCATTGGGGTCCGCTCGAAGAATCACGAAAGCGGCGACAAAAGCGATGCGGAAAACAAAAAGCCTCAAACCCGAGCCGCGCCCGGAGCCAGCTTGCGCAACGAATCAGTGAATCGGCGCCGAAAACTCAGCCGAACAGACGCGTCACATCGTTGAACAGCGCAATCGACATCATGACCAGCAGCACCGCCACACCGCCGCGCTGCAGCCGCTCCATCCACGCGGTGGTCACGCCCTTGCCGGTCACACCCTCCCAAAGATAATACATCAGGTGCCCGCCATCGAGGACCGGCAGCGGCAGCAGGTTCAGCACCCCAAGGCTCACGCTGATGAGCGCAAGAAAGGTCAGGTATTGCGTGAGGCCCATGCTCGCGGACTTGCCCGCGTAGTCGGCGATCGTGAGCGGCCCCGAGAGGTTCTTGACCGACGCTTCGCCGATCACCATCTTGCCGAGCATGCGCAGGCTCAGAGCAGAGACCTCCCAGGTTTTGGTCACGCCCTGCCACAGACCCTCGAGCGGCCCATACTGCACCGTCACGAATTCGGGCGGCGCGCCAACGTAGGCACCGATCCGGCCAATGGTTTTGCCGGCTTCCTCTGCCGGGTCGGGCCGCACCTCGAGGCTGATGGTCTTGCCCGCGCGCTCGATTCGCCATTCGCGTGTGACGCCCTTGCCTGCTTCGACCGATGCGCGAATCAACTCGCGTAGACGCTGTCCGTCGACGACGTTCTCGCTGCCAACTTTTTCGACCAGATCGCCGGCTTTCAACCCCGAGCGCTCGGCAGCTCCGCCCGGCAGCACCTGGCCGATCACCGGCCGGGTCAACGGCGCCACGATGCCGACCTTGCGGAACAGCTTCTCGTCCGCATCGCGGGCGTCAAGGCTGTCCAGGTTCAGTTGTACCTCGCGCGGCGCGCGGCCTGCGGGCGTTTGCAGCTCGAGCCGCACGTTGTGCGAATTCAGCGCGCCCTGGGTCAGCAGCCAGCGCAGGTTCTCGAACGAGCGCACCGGCGCAAGCTCATCGCCTTCGAGCGCCGCACGCAGCACCAGTTCGCCGCCCGCAATGCCGGCCCGTTCGGCGACAGAGCCGGGCACCGGGGACGCGAGCAGCGCTTTCGGCTCCTGCACTCCCGCCCAATTGATGAGCGCATACAGCAGCACCGCAAGCAGCAGGTTCGCGGCCGGGCCGGCGGCCACGACGGCGGCGCGCGCCAGAAGCGGCCGGTTGTTGAATGCAAGATGACGTTCCTCCGGCGCGACTGGCCCCTCGCGCTCGTCGAGCATCTTCACGTAACCGCCGATCGGAAACGCGCCGATCACGAATTCGGTCGGCGAGCCTTTAGGCTGCCAGCGCACGAGCGCCTTGCCGAATCCGACCGAAAAGCGCAGCACCTTGACACCGCAAGCGACGGCCACGCGGTAATGCCCGTATTCGTGGACCGCGATCAGAAGGCCCAGGGCGACGATGAAAGCGACGATGGTCAGCATGAAAACACCTATTTGCACATTTTGCTCTGAGCGCCGATTCGCGCCACAACTCCGGTCGCGGCGGCGCGGCTTTCCGCGTCGAGCGCCAGCAGGTCGTCGAGACTCTTGGGCGGTGCGGTCCGCACCTGCTCCAAGGTCGCGAGATTGATCTCGTGAATCTGATCGAATCGCACACGGCCGTCAAGGAAAGATGCCACGGCAATTTCATTGGCGGCGTTGAGCACCGCCGTGGCACCGGGCGGCGCGGCCAGCGCTTCCCACGCGAGTTTCAGGCCAGGGAAACGCTCGGGGTGGCCATTCGATTCGATCGACTCGAAGGTCATCGCCGGCAGCGCGGTGAAGTCCAGCGCGGCCGCGCCAGACTCGACGCGCTCGGGCCAGCCAAGCCCATAGGCGATCGGCACCCGCATGTCGGGCGTGCCGAGTTGGGCCACGACCGACGTGTCGCGAAACTGCACCATCGAATGGATGATGCTTTGCGGATGGATCACGACTTCGATCTTGGGCGGATCGAGACCGAACAGATAGCGCGCCTCGATCACCTCGAGGCACTTGTTCATCATCGTGGCAGAGTCCACCGAAATCTTCGCGCCCATCACCCAGTTCGGATGCTTGCAGGCCTGCTCGGGCGTGACGTTACGCAGGGCCGCGGGATCGAGCCCACGAAACGGCCCGCCGGATGCGGTGAGGATGATCTTTTCGACCGCTTGCGGCCACGTCGATGCGTCTTCCGGTAACGACTGATAGATCGCCGAATGCTCGCTGTCGATCGGCAGCAGCTTCGCGCCTCCCTGCCGCACCGCGTCCAGAAACAGCTCGCCGCCGACGACCAGCGCCTCCTTGTTGGCCAGCAGCAGCCGTTTGCCGGCGCGCGCCGCCGCCAGGCAGGAACTCAGGCCGGCGGCGCCGACGATCGCGGCCATCACAATGTCTACCGATTCGTGCGACGCTATCATGTCGATAGCTGAAGGCGACCAGTGGACGTGCGTTGAAGCACTTTTTTCCTTCAATTTTTGCTGCAACGCGCGGCCATGCGGCTCGCTTGCCATCACCACGTGCCGAGGCGCGTAGCGCAGCACCTGTTCGACCATCTTGTCGACCTGGGTCGAAGCCGACAGCGCGAACACTTCGAACCGATCCGGGTGCCGCGCGATCACGTCGAGCGTGTTCGCGCCGACCGAGCCGGTCGAGCCGAGCACGCTGATCCGTTGCTTTTTCGGTTGCGTCACGGCGCCGCCTGCTGCTTCATCGCGCAACCATCGCGCTCAGCATCAGCGCAAGCGGCAAGGTCGGCAGCAGCGCATCGATTCGATCCAGCACGCCGCCGTGGCCCGGCAACAGCCGGCTCGAATCCTTGGCGCCGGCGCTGCGCTTGATCAGCGATTCGACCAGATCGCCGACCACGCTCATCGCCGCGAGGAACAGCACCGCAAGCACCAGCAGCAGCACGCCGCGCTCCGCCAGCACGGTGTACAGGCTCGGCACCGACGCCTGCGCCGCCGAATCGGCCCACACCCACAGCAGCGCCATCAGCACCACCCCGGCCATGCCGCCCCAGACGCCTTCCCAACTCTTGCCCGGACTGAGCGCCGCCGCGAGCCGCACCTTGGTGAATTTGAGGCCGAACGCGCGCCCCGCGAAATAAGCGAACACATCCGCCACCCAGACCAATAGCAGCACCGACAGCAAAAAGTTGATGCCAATCACCCGCGACTGCGCCAGCGCCAGCCACGCGAGCCACAGCGCCGCGATGCCGCCGGCCAGTCGCAGTGCCTTGGGCACCCGCGGCCAACCCGCCACGCCGCGCCGCACCAGCAGCGCGCCGACCAGCACCCAGGCCGCACCGCCAATCGTCCACAGCGCGTAAAGCGGACGCGCGAGCATTCCCGCGTTCCATGCGACCAGGCACAGCGCCACGCACAGTGCCGCCAGCGCGAGCGACACGCGTTGGTCGCAGCCGTTCAAGCGCCCCCACTCCCAAGCCGAAGCGCCGATCAACAGCAAGGTGAGTGCGCAAAACGGTTCGGGCGACGGATAGAACAGAGCCGGCAAATAGATCGCGAGCAGCACTGCCGCCGTGATGATGCGCTGCTTAAGCATGAACCGGGCCGCGCCGCTTTCAGGCGGCCTCGGCCGTGACCTGCACCGAGGTTTTGCCGAAGCGCCGCTCGCGCCGGTGGAAGTCGCCGATCGCCGCGTCGAGCGCCGCTTCGTCGAAGTCGGGCCAGAGCGTCTCGCAGAAGTACAGCTCCGAGTAGGCGGCCTGCCAGAGCAGGAAATTGCTGATGCGCAACTCTCCTCCGGTGCGGATCAGCAGATCGGGATCGGCCACATGGGCGAGCGCGAGCGCGTCGTTCAAGCTGGCTTCGGTGATCGGCTGGTGGCTTTCCGCAAGCCGCCGCGCCGCTCGCGCGATGTCCCAGCGCGCGCCGTAGTTGAAGCAGACGTTGAGCACGAGCCGTGTGTTGTGGGCGGTGGCGCGTTCTCCTTCCGCGAGCCCCGCAGCGACCTTGGCCGACAAGCCGGCGCGCTCGCCGACAAAGTAAAGGCGCACACCGTCGGCCAGGAGCTGCGGCACTTCACGCGCGAGCGCCGTGGCCAACAACTCCATCAGGCCCGACACTTCCTCGGCCGGCCGGTTCCAGTTTTCGGACGAGAACGCGAACACCGTGAGCACCTTCACCCCGCGCTCGGCACACGCCTTGACGCAGCGCCTGAGCGAATCGACCCCGCGCTTGTGGCCCGCGACTCGCGGAAACATGCGCCGGGTCGCCCAGCGGCCGTTGCCGTCCATGACGATCGCGATGTGATGCGGAGCCGTTTTCACGGAGCTCACACCTCCATGATGTCCTGCTCTTTCGCCGCGACGAGCTTTTCGATGTCGGCGATATGGCGGTCGGTCACTTTCTGCACTTCGGCTTCGGACCGCTTCTGGTCGTCTTCGGACGCTTCCTTGTCCTTGGCCAGCTTCTTGACCGCGTCGTTCGCGTCACGGCGCAGGCCGCGGATCGCGATCTTCGCGGTTTCACCGTCGGCGCGCACGAGCTTGGTCAGCTCCTTGCGGCGCTCCTCGGACATCGGCGGCATGGGCACGCGGATCAGGTCGCCCATCGACGCCGGGTTCAGGCCGAGATCGCTTTCTCGAATCGCCTTCTCGATCTTCGCGCCCATGCCTTTTTCCCACGGCTGCACGCTGATCGTGCGGGCATCGAGCAGCGACACGCTTGCCACCTGCGACAGCGGCACGTGGTTGCCGTAATACTCGACGTGGATCGTGTCGAGCAGGCCCGGATTGGCGCGGCCGGTGCGCACCTTGGTCAGGTTGTGCTTGAACGCGTCGATGGACTGGTCCATCTTGCCTTCCGCGTTCTGTCTGATTTCGGCAATCGTCATCTCATCTTCCTGTTTAAACCCGCCCACGCGACCGGGCGGTCACACGCTGACCAGCGTGCCTTCGTCCTCGCCCATCACGACCCGCTTCAAGGCGCCGTGCTTGAAAATCGAAAACACCTTGATCGGCAGCTTCTGGTCGCGGCACAGCGCGAAAGCGGTCGCATCCATGATGCCCAGATTCCGCGCGATCGCCTCGTCGAACGTGATTTTGCTGTAACGGCGCGCGTCGCTGTGCTTGTTCGGATCGGCGTCGTAAACGCCATCGACCTTGGTCGCCTTGAGCACGACCTCCGCGCCGATC
>JBDTRV010000183.1:0-5751 GCA_039931475.1 Burkholderiales bacterium
GGCGAGGCTCGAATGCGCCTGAGCCGCATCCTGCGGTGGACCTTTGGCCTGGCGCTTGCGGCGCTGATGGTCAATCTGGTGCTGCTCTATCACATCAACGACGCCCACGAGGAAGCCCGAATCGCGTTCGAGCGGCGCGACATGGCGCTGGACGAGATTCGCCGGGTCGCGAGCGAAACCGATTTACTGGCCGAGCTCGCGCACAACTATGTGCTCACGGCCGAGCCGCGTTACCTGTCGGTCTACCGTGAAGTACTCGCGATGCGCCGCGGCGACAGCGCGATGCCAGTCGTCGCGCCACCCAGGTGGATCAGCTACTGGCGTCGGCAGCTGCTGGGCGACCCGCAGCCGGCCCAACCGGCGCTGCCCCGCGAGGCCGCCAAGCCGCTGATCGAACGGCTCGAGGCGCTCGGCTTGCCGGAGGGCGAACTGACGCTAGCGCGGCAAATGCTGCTGCTTGCCGACAAGGTTCGTGCGATCGAAGAGCGATCGTTCGCGCGGTTGGCCGAACGCCCCGACACGCCGGCCCAGGGCACACCGGGTGCGGTGCCGCAGGGCGGCCTTGCGGCGGTTTTGTCGGACGATCAATTGCGATCGTCCGACTATGAATACCGCCGCGCCGAACTGGGCATGGTGATAGGGCGGCTGCATGAAATGGCCGAGGTGCGGACCACCGCCGCCGTCGCGCTGGCCAGTCAGCAACTGGCCGGCGCGACGCGCTGGCTCACCATCGTGAACCTGCTGATGGTGGCCTGTCTGGTCGTGCTGATCTGGACCATGCGCACGCGGGTGATGCGGCCGATCGGCAAGCTGAGCGATCTCGCAAGCGAGCACGCGCGCGGCAACTACGCGGCGCGCTCCGGCATCAAGCGAGGGCGCCTGAAGGAGCTGGACGCGTTGGCCCACGCGCTGGACGGCACCGCCAACGCGATCGAACGCGAGCTCCGGCACCGCGACCGGGCCCTGCGCGAACTGGAACACGCGCGCACGCAGGCCGAAAGCGCGACCCGCGCCAAGTCCATGTTCCTGGCCAACATGAGCCATGAAATCCGCACGCCGATGAACGCGATCATGGGCATGACGCATCTGGCGCTGCAGACCGAACTCACGCCGCGCCAGCGCGACTATCTTGAAAAGTCGCACGGCGCGTCCACCAATTTGCTGCGCATCATCAACGAGGTGCTCGACTTCTCGAAGATCGAGGCCGGCCACATGTCGGTGGAAGTGGCGCCGTTTCCGATCGAGGAAGTGGTCTCGCATTCGGTCGGCCTGGTGCGCCAGCGCGCGCAGGAAAACGGACTCGAATTCATCTGCGAATTTGTCGACCCCACGTTACTCGGCCACCGCCGCATGTTGTGCGGCGACGCGGTGCGGCTGGGCCAGATCCTGACCAACCTGCTGTCCAACGCGGTCAAGTTCACGCCGGCCGGGCAGGTCAAGCTTTCCCTTGCCACCGAGCCGGCGCCCCGCAAACGCGGCGGCCACGAGCGGCTTGTTTTGATCGCCACCGTGCGCGACACCGGCATCGGCATGACCGACGGCCAGCGCGAGCGGCTGTTCCAGGATTTTTCGCAGGCCGACTCCTCCACCACGCGCCGCTTTGGCGGCACCGGCCTGGGCCTTGCCATCACGCGCCGGCTCGTGGAGCTGATGGGCGGCACCGTCAGCGTGCAAAGCCAACCCGGCGCCGGCTCGACCTTCCAGGTGCGGCTGCCAATGGATGTGGCCGGCGGCGCGATCGCGCTGGCCTGCCCAATTGAAAGCGCCGCGCTTCGGGTGCTCGTGGTGGACGACCAGGCCGACAGCCGCGCCGCGATCCTGAGCCAGCTCAACACCCTGGGCATCGGCACCCGCGGCTCACTGGTGGGCGTGGCCAGCGGTGAGGAAGCGCTGGCCGCGGTGGCCAGCGCCCGCACCTGGGGCAAGCCGTTCGACCTGATGCTGCTGGACTGGGTCATGCCCGGCATGGACGGCGCCGCGGTGCTTGAAAAAGTGCGGGCCGACCATCCGGCGCTGCGGGTGGTGGTGGTCTCCAGCTACGGCTCCGATACGCTGCAGATCTCGGCGCATGGTTTGTCGGCATCGGAGTTCGTGAGCAAGCCGGTGTTGCCGGAAGACTTGCGCCGGCTGCTCGACTGGACGCGCGAACCGCTCGCGCCGGTAGCCGTCCCAGCGCCTGCGGCGGCGTTGACAAGGCCGGCAGCACCTGCCGCCCCATCCGCAACGACGCACGCTCGCGCTCCCGCGCAGCCGGTGAACAATGCCCTGGAGGGCTTGCGCGTGCTGGTGGTCGAAGACAACGCACTGAACCAGGAAATCGCGTGCGAGCTGCTGCGCATGCGCGGCGTGCAGGTGCACTTGGCCGGCAACGGGCTGGAGGCGCTGGAGCAGTTGGCCGCGCAGGGCCCGTCCGCGTTCGACGTGGTGCTGATGGATTTGCAGATGCCGGTGATGGACGGGCTCGAGGCGGCGCGCCGGCTGCGCCGCCAGGCGCCGTTCAAGCATCTTCCCGTGCTCGCGATGACGGCCCACGCGATGGCCGAGGAGATCGAGCAGTGTCGCGCCGTCGGCATGCAGGGACACATCACCAAACCGATCGATCCGGCCGACTTGTACGCAAAGCTGGAACGCTATCGACCGGCCGCGATCGCGCCGGCCAAGGCGGCGGACGTCGTGCTCGAGTCGCTGTTTCCCGAGCCGCCGCCCGAGTCCGAACCCATCTTGTTCGAAAGCACGGCACTGCCCGACGCTGCAGAACTCGACACTGCCCACGCGCTGCGCCGCTTTGGTGGCAACGTCAAGCTCTACCAGCGCACCCTGCGCGGCTTTCGGCGCGACTATGCGGCCGGTGTCAATGAATGGAACAATTTGCTTGAATCGCCGCCGCCTCGGGCGCAGTTGCGGCGCGAAGCCCACACCCTGGGCGGTTTGGCCGGCACCATCGGGGCCACCCGCGTGCAATCGCTTTCGCAAGCGTTCGAGATGCAGGTGGCGCTTGCCGATTCCGACCCGGCTGCCGCACGCAGCGCCGCCGCGCTGCTGTCCAGCATCAACGAAGCGCTGGCGCGCGTGAACTTGGCGATCGAGGACGCGATGCCCAGCGCGGTAGCGCCGACGACCATCGGCCCGCTCGGCGCGCCCGCCACCAACATGGGCACGCTGTTTGGCGGACTCGAAGCCAGTTCGCCCGAGGCCGCCGCCGCCGCCTCGGCCGAATTGCCGGTGTTGCTCGAGCAGTTGCGACATTGGCTGGCCGAGTCCGACGGCCGCGCGCTGGAGCTGTGGCAGCACGCCGGTCCGAGGCTCACGCGCGAGTTGCCCGCCGTCACCGCGCGGCGCCTTTCCACGGCCATGGCCGCTTTCGATTTCGACGCGGCCCTGGCCGCCTTGGCGACCGTGCTCGCCGGAGAAAATGCATGAACGCAAGATTGAACTTCAACGAAACCATGCTGCTTTCGGGGCGCCCCGCGGGTGATCCGGTAGCCGGCCGCGCCCCGAGCGCTTCTTCCGCCATGCCGTCCGGGGCGAAGCCCACCGTGCTGATCGTGGACGACACGCCGACCAACCTCACTCTGCTCGCAAGCCTGCTCAACAAGCAATACCGCGTGCTGATCGCCAACTCGGGTGCCAAGGCGCTGGAAGTCGCGCAGCGCACGCCGCCGGACGTGATCGTGCTGGACGTGATGATGCCGGGCATCGACGGTTACGAAGTCTGCCGGCAACTCAAGCAGGACGAGCGCACGCGCGAGGCGCCGGTGCTGTTCTTGACGGCGCTCACAAGCGTCGAGGACGAAGCGCGCGGCTTCGAAGCCGGCGCGGCCGATTTCGTGCACAAGCCGTTCAATCCGCGGACGGTGCTCGCGCGGGTGGCGACGCAGGCGCAGGTCAAGGCCTGGCGCGATGCGCTGAAGGACCGCAACAACTGGCTGCAAAGCGAGCTGCACACGCGCGTGACCGAGGTCGAGCGGCTGCGCGACACCACCATGTTCGTGATGATCTCGCTGGCTGAATTCCGCGACCAGGACACCGGCAACCACGTGCGCCGCACCCAGGAATACGTGCGCATCCTTGCCACCTGGCTGGCGACCGAGGCCGACCCGCGGATCGAGCTGGATGAGCGCGCGATCGACCAGATGGCCCGCTCGGCGCCGCTGCACGACATCGGCAAGGTCGCGATCCGAGACAACGTGCTGCTCAAGCCGGGCCCGCTCACGACCGAAGAGATGAACGTGATGAAGACCCATCCGATGCACGGCTGGCGGCTGCTCAAGCGCGCATCCGAGAAGGTCGGTGAAGACGGCGGCCTGTTCCTGCGGTACGCGATGGAGATCGCGCGCCATCACCACGAGAAGTGGGACGGCTCGGGCTACCCGGACCAGCTCGCGGGCGAGACGATCCCATTGTCGGCCAGGTTGATGGCGGTGGCCGACGTCTACGACGCGCTACTGTCGCGACGCCCGTACAAGGAGCCGATGACGCACGAAGCCGCGATGGCGTTCATCGAGGGGCAGAGCGGCCGCCATTTCGACCCGCAAGTGGTCGATGCGCTGCGCGCGACCCAGGCGCAATTGCTCGCAGTCGCGGGCGAATGGAAAGACTGATCGCGATCTAGGGCGCCCGTTCGGCCAGCGCGCGCACCCGCTCGACGTGTGCGAGCAGCGAGCGTTTCGCGACCGGCCAGATTCGGGGCGGCACGTCGTCGTAGACCTCGGCGACCCAGTCGTCTAGCGAGCCATCGGGCAGCGCTTGCATTGCGGCGGCGACCTTGGCTTCGCGCTTCAGGCGGTGCGCCTTCAGGTTCTCGATCGTCTGCTTCGCGCGGCCGAGCACCCAGCCGTGCGCGGGCAGGATGAACTCGATGTTGTGCTCGTCGCAAGCAGCGGCCAGCGTATCGAGCGAATCGAGGTAGTCGCTCATGTTGCCATCGGGCGGGTCGACCACCGTCGTGCTGCCGTTGAGCACATGGTCGCCCGAGAACAGCAGGCCGTCCTCGACCAGCACGAGGCAGACGTGATTTGCCGCGTGCCCAGGGGTGAAAATCACCTTCAAATCGTGCTTCACTGCCCGTCCAATAACGCTTAGTAGCTCATGATTTTGTAGCGTTCGGTCTGGTGTGAACTCGCTTGCGGCACGCGCGGTGGGAGCCGAGGGCAGGCCAAGGATCGGCGGGCGATTTTTTTCGCCGCACAGGTCGGCCAGCGGTCTTGCGCCGGGTGAATGGTCCGGGTGCGAGTGGGTGCAGACGATCAGGCGGATGTCGCCGCCCGCCGCTTCGTGCAGGCGCTTCAGGTGCGCTTGATCGGCCGGGCCGGGGTCGATCGCGATGAAGCCGCTGTCCGCATCCCCAACCAGGTAGGAATTGGTGCCGGGGCCGGTCATCACGCCGGGATTCGGCGCGGTCAGGCGTTGCACGTTTTTCAGCAAGCGCACCGGCTTTTCGCTCTGCCAGTCGAGGTGGTGCAGAAGCTGACCGTCGGGGCAGACCAGTTCAAGTTCGCCGAACGGGCTTTCGTGCTCCATGAAGCGTGATTCGGCGCCCTTGACGAAGCCGGCGCGCGGGCAGCTCATCCACAGCGGCGCCTCGTGCGCGCAAGCGGCCAGCACCGAGTCGACCGATGCATGGTGCGCAAGCCGCTCCAGGGTGCGGATGGTCGGGAAGATCATGAAGAACGAGCCGGCCGCATGGCGTTCAAGTGCCGTGGACGGCCGCACCCAGACCGGCTCGAACTGCTCGCGGTCGTCGGCCACCGG
>JBDTRV010000184.1:0-5740 GCA_039931475.1 Burkholderiales bacterium
TGACGCCAAAAAAGCCGTAGCGAAAGCCGTCGATCATGTAGAAAAACGGGTTCAGATGGCTCACCTTCTGCCAGAACGGTGGCAGCGAGTGGATCGAATAGAACACGCCGGAGAGGAACGTCATCGGCATGATCAAAAAATTCTGGAACGCGGCCATCTGGTCGAATTTTTCGGCCCAAAGGCCCGCGACGATGCCGAGCGATCCCATCAGCGCCGCGCCCATCACGGCAAAAGCCACAATCCACAGCGGCGCGACGAAATGCGGCGCGACGAACAGCAAGGTCACCGCGAACACGCCGGCGCCGACGATCAAGCCGCGCGTGATCGAGGAAGCAACGTAGGCAAAAAACCAACTCCAGTGCGACAGCGGCGTGAGCAGCAGGAACACCAGGTTGCCCATGATCTTGCTTTGCACCAGCGACGACGAGCTGTTGGCGAACGCGTTCTGCAGCACGCTCATCATCACCAGGCCCGGCACGAGGAACGCGGTATAGGGAATGTCGCCGAACACCTTGACCCGGCCTTCGAGCACGTGGCCGAAGATCATCAGATAAAGCACCGCGGTCAGCACTGGCGCGCCCACGGTCTGAAAGCCGACCTTCCAGAAGCGGAGGACTTCCTTGTAGAAGAGCGTCGTCCAACCCGTCATGTGGCCCCCACGCTCGTCATCGGGTCGCGCCCGAACTGTCGGCTTCGACTTCGGCTTCGGCCTCGACGTCGGGCATGGCGCTGACCGCGTCGGCCGGGGCGATTTCCGCCGCCGGGGCGCGCGGTTCGCCGCTCATGAGCTGGATGAACACGTCTTCCAGATCGGCCTTGCGAATTTCCACATCGTGCGCTTCGATGCCTGCTTCGCGCACAGAGGCCAGATACTGCTCGATCTCGAGCGCACTGTTGGCGGGCAGTTGCACGATGCGGCCGGTGATGCGCGCGCGCTCGGCCAGGTGCTGCGGCAGTTCCTTGTCAACCTTGAAGTGCAGCATGTTGCTCGACGCGCTCGCAAGCAACGTGCTGGTCTTGTCCAGCGCGATCACGCGCCCCTGCTTGAGCATCGCGATCCGCCCGCAAAGCGCTTCGGCCTCTTCGAGGTAGTGCGTGGTCAGCAGCACCGTGTGGCCCTGGGCGTTCAGCTTGGAGATGAAGCGCCACAGCGTCTGGCGCAACTCGACGTCGACGCCGGCCGTGGGTTCGTCCAGCACGATGACCGGCGGCTTGTGCACCAGCGCCTGCGCCACCAGCACCCGGCGCTTCATGCCGCCGGAGAGCTGCCGCATATTGGCCCCGGCCTTGTCGGCCAGACCGAGGCTGTCGAGCAGTTCGTCGATCCAGGCGCCATTGTTCTTGACGCCGAAATAGCCGGATTGGATGCGCAGCGCTTCGCGCACATTGAAAAACGGGTCGAACACGAGTTCCTGCGGCACGATGCCGAGCGACCGGCGCGCGTTGGCATAGTCGGCCTGCACGTCATGCCCGTGCACCGTGATGCGGCCGCTGCTCGCGCGCGCAAGGCCCGCGAGGATCGAAATCAACGTGGTTTTGCCGGCGCCGTTGGGGCCCAGCAGGCCGAAGAACTCACCAGGCTCGATGTCGAAGCTGACGTCGTCTAGCGCGCGCAGCGACGGGCCTCTGGGGCCTCGGGTGGAAGCAAAGACCTTGGAGACGGACTGAAAGGAGATGGCGGGCATGGGCAACCCACGATCTTACTTGGGCCGTGGTTTGTCCCTCAAGGCTCGGCGGGCAGCAACCCGGCCACGCCGTACAAGCCGGCCAGCTCGCGCAGCCGCTCGGGCATGGCACGGACCGAAAAACGCTTGCCCAACGCGACCGCCTCGCGCCGGCATTCGAGCAGCACCGCAATCGCCGAAGAGTCGAAGCGCTCGAGCATATTCGCGTCGGCGACCACCATCTCCTCGCCGGCTTGCTTGAGCCCTTCGAGCAACATGCCCAGGCACGCCGTGGCCTGCGCGCTGGTCAACTCCGCTGGTAAAACCAAGGTCGCCATGGAACGCGTTTCATCCTCGCTTGGCAAGGCTCTTGTTGCGGTCCGACAGCGTCTTGATGAGTCCGTCGAGGCCGCCCGAGCTGATTTCCTGCGCGAACTGGCTGCGGTAGGTGTCGACCATCCAGATGCCGAGCACGTTCATGTTGTAGATTTTCCAGCCGCCGTCGTCGCCCTTGACGAGGCGGTAGTCGAGCTGAATCGGATCGCCGCGGCCGACGATCGCCGTGCGCACCAGCACATCGGTGTCGCCCGGCTGCGCCCGGAACGGCTTCAGATCCACCGTCTGGTCGCTGACCTGCGCGAGCGCGCCGGCGTAGGTGCGAACCAACAGGGTCTTGAATTCGTCCTGCAGGCGCTGCTTCTGTTCAGGCGTTGCCTGGCGCCATTGAGGGCCGACGGCCGACGACGTCATGCGCGCGAAGTTCACGTGCGGCATGATTTTCTGATCCACCAGCGCCATCACGCGCGAGTTGTCGCCAGACTTGATCGCGGCGTCGCCCTTGATGCTGTCGAGCACCTCGGTCGACAGGCGCTTGATCATCGCGTCGGGCGCTTCTCCAGCGGCGTGGGCAAGCGGCCCGCCGGCGATCGCGAAGGCAGCAAACAGGCTGGCCGCAAGGCGGCCCAGAAATCGGCGGTTCATCATGGGTTTTCTTCTCCTCGCGGAACAAGCCCGCATTGCTTTGGAACGGTTTCGACGCGCGTGCGACGAGCAGGTTCCGGTAAAGACGGGGTACAGCGCTGCAAACAAACTCCGCGCTTGCACAGCCCGACGCTGTTACCGGGCGTGCGTCAGGGCTTCGTGTAGTCCGGCGCCTTGCCCGCATTGTCGGCCGGCTGGGTGTAATCGGGCGCCTTTCCAGCGTCATCCGCCGGCCTGGTGTAGTCAGGCGCCCGGCCGGCATCGCTCGCGGGCTGGGTGTAGTCCGGAGCCTTTCCAGCATCGTCGGCGGGCTGGGAATAGTCGGGTTCCTGGCCGGCCTGAGCATCGTCGCTGTCACCGGCGGCGGCCGGGCCACTGCGGTTGGTCAGGTCGTTGACCCAGCCGCGACCCTGCTGCAGCTTGCCCTGCCCCGAGTCCTCGCCAACGCCTATCGCCGCACGGCGAAACTGCAGATGCGCATCGCGCACGAAGCTGTATTTGTCGAGCGCCACGTCGGACAACAGCGCGGTCGTGCGCAACAAGCCGGCGCGAATGTCGACGATGCGCAGACTGGTCAGTGAATAACGCAGCGCGAGCGGGTCCACGTAGTGCAGCGGGTTGCCGACCAACACGTCCACCGGCAATGCCGCCGTGTCGCGCACCGTCGACGGCCCGAGCAATGGCAACACGAGATACGGCCCAGGCCCGCCACCCCAGTAGCCGATCGTCTGGCCGAAGTCCTCGGTGTGGCGCGGGATGCGCATTTCGCCCGCCACGTCGAGCAAACCGCCCAGGCCCATCACGGTGTTCACGCCGAAGCGCAGCGCCGAATCGCCGGCGCCGGCGGGCTTGAGTTGCAACACGTTGTTGACGAATGACCAAGCGTCGCGCAGATTGTCGAAGAAGTTGTTGACGCCGGTTCGGATCATGGACGGCACATAGTCCTCGTAGCTGGTCGCAACCGGCTTGAGCACCGCCTTGTCCACCGCTTCGTTGAAGCTGAAGACAGAACGGTTGAATGATTCGAACGGATCGTCCGCATGGGGGCGATCGACCGTGGCGCAGCCGCTGGCAAGCACCAGCAGCAGGCCGATCGATCCGCCCGAGAAGCCCGAAAAAGCGCGCCGGACGCGGTGGCCCGCCGACGGGTAGGGCTGACCAAATGCAATCGAATTCATTTCTTGGGTGCGGGTGCTGGAGCGGGTGCAGGAGCCGGCGCGGAAGTGGGCGCGGGGCCGTCCGCCGCCTTGTTGTAGAGGAACTGGCCGATCAGATTTTCCAGCACCACGGCCGATTGGGTCGAAGTGATGTTGTCGCCGGCCGCGAGATTTTTCTCGTCGGCGCCGGCTTCGATGCCGATGTACTGTTCGCCGAGCAGGCCGCTGGTCAGGATCTTGAGCGCGCTGTCCTTCGGAAACTTGTAGCTGTCGCTCATCGCAAGGTGCACCTTGGCCTGAAAACGCAGGTCGTCGAACCCGATCGAATCGACCCGGCCCACCACCACGCCCGCGCTCTTGACCGGCGCGCCGGGTTTCAGGCCGCCGATGTTCTGGAACGTCGCGGTCACGTCATAAGTGGGCCTGAAACTAAGGGTCAGCAGATTAGCCGAGCGCAGCGCCAGGAACAGGAGCGCGGCGGCGCCGATCAGCACGAACAGGCCGACCCACAAATCAATTTTCGAGCGTTGCATGTGTCGGATTTTCCACTCTAAATGCTGAACATCAAGGCCGTAAGGATGAAGTCAAGGGCGAGCACCGCGAGCGACGCCATCACCACGGTGCGCGTGGTCGCGCGCGAAACGCCTTCGGGCGTGGGCTGCGCCGTGAAGCCCTGCAGCAGCGCGACGAAGGTCACGGTGAAGCCGAACACGACACTCTTGATCACGCCATTGCCCACGTCCTTCCAGACGTCGACGCCGCTTTGCATCTGGCTCCAGAACGCGCCCGAGTCGATGCCGATCATCAGCACGCCGACCACATAGCCGCCCATCACGCCGACCGCGCTGAACACCGCCGCGAGCAGCGGCATCGTGATGACGCCGGCCCAGAAACGAGGCGCGAGAATGCGGTGCACCGGGTCCACCGCCATCATCTCCATTGCGCTCAACTGCTCGCCGGCCTTCATCAAACCGATGCCGGCGGTGAGCGACGTGCCGGCGCGGCCCGCAAACAACAGCGCCGTGATCACCGGGCCGAGTTCGCGAACCAGACTTAAAGCGACCAGCAGACCGAGCGATTCAGTCGCGCCGTAGCGCTGCAATGTGTAGTAACCCTGCAAGCCGAGCACGAAGCCGACAAACAGGCCCGACACCGTGATGATCGCAAGCGAATAGTTGCCGAGGAAATGAATCTGGTCGCGCACCAGCGAGAAGCGCTTGAAGCTCACGCCGAACAGCGCGACCAGGCGGAAGAACAGCCGCGTGCCGTTGCCGATGTCCGCCAACCGGCTGCGAACCACGAAACCGACGTCGGATGGGTTGTACCAAGACACTATTTAGCCCCCACGCTTGTCGCTTCGTGTACGCCGCTCCCCTCCGAGGGGGCGCCTTCTTGCTTGGCGCAGCCCGGCGCGACGGTCATTCCCTGGTCTCCTCGCCCGCACCGAAGTCCTGCGTCACGCTTGGGCCCGGATAGTGAAAATGCACCGGCCCCTCCGGTTCGGCGTTGACGAACTGACTCACCAGCGGATCGCTGCTTTCGCGCACCTCGGCCGGTGTGCCTTGCGCCGCGATGCCGCCATTGGCGAGGATGATGACCTTGTCCGCGATGTTGAAGGTCTCATCCAGGTCGTGCGAGACGACGATGCTGGTCAGGCCCATCGCGTCGTTCAACTGGCGGATCAGCCGCGCGGCGGTGCCGAGCGAAATCGGGTCGAGGCCGGCGAACGGTTCGTCGTACATCACGAGTTCCGGGTCGAGCGCGATCGCGCGCGCCAGCGCCACGCGGCGCGTCATGCCGCCGGAAATTTCGCTCGGCATCAAATCGCGCGCGCCGCGCAGGCCGACCGCCTGCAGCTTCATCAGCACGATGTCGCGGATCAGCGCCTCGGACAAATCGGTGTGCTCGCGCAATGGAAACGCGACGTTGCCGAACACC
>JBDTRV010000185.1:0-5732 GCA_039931475.1 Burkholderiales bacterium
TCGAATGGTTCAAGGTGGACGACGAATCGAACCCGGCCAAGGCGGTCGAAAACGCGAACAAGCTGGTGCAGCGCGACAAGGTCGACGTGCTCGTGGGCACCGTGCACTCGGGCGTGCAGATGGGCATCCAGAAAGTCGCGCGCGATTCTGGCGTGCTCAACCTGATCCCGAACGCCGGCGTGCTGGCCGCCACCCGCGCGCTGTGCGCCCCGAACGTGTTCCGCACCAGCTTCACCAATTCGCAGCCCACGTTTGCGCTTGGCAAGGTGATGGCCGAAAAAGGCATCAAGAAGACCGCCTGGATCACCTGGAAGTACGCCGCCGGCGACGAGGCTTTCGAGGGCTTCAAGGAGAGCTACACCAAGGGCGGCGGCACCATCGTCAAGGAACTCGGCGTGCCGTTTCCGAACGTCGAGTTTCAGGCACTGCTGACCGAGATCGCCGCGAGCGACGCGCAAGCCGTGGCCTGCTTCTTCGCCGGCGGCGGCGCGGTGAAGTTCATGAAAGACTATGCGGCCGCGGGCCTGAAGGACAAGATTCCGCTGTATGGCTCCGGCTTTTTGACCGAAGACACTGAGGCGGCCGGCGCGGCGGCCGAAGGCGTGATCACCTGCATGCACTACGCCGATTCGCTCGACATTCCGCGCAACGAGGAGTTCCGGCTCGCTTACGTCAAGGAGTTCAAGAGCCAGCCCGACGTGTATGCGGTGCAGGGCTACGACGCGGGCCAATTGCTGGTGCTTGGCGCGAACGCGGTCAAGGGCGACCTGTCGGCCAAGCCGACGCTGTACAAGGCGATGGAAGGAGCCACCATCGACAGCCCGCGTGGCAAGTGGACGATGAGCAAGTCGCACAACCCGATCCAGGACATCTATCTGCGCAAGGTGGAGAACGGCGACAACAAGGTGATCGGCGTGGCGGTCAAGCAGCTTGCGGATTCGGGCGCTGGCTGCAAGATGGCTTGACCCCGCTTCTCGCGCACGCGCGCTGCCCGTGGACTTCGCCACCTTCCTGATCCAGCTCCTCAACAGCGTGCAGTACGGCCTGCTGCTGTTCATGCTGGCCGCGGGCCTGACCCTCATCTTCGGGATCATGGGCGTGGTCAATCTCGCGCATGGCAGCTTCTACATGCTCGGCGCGTATCTCGCGTATTGGCTCGTGAGCCTGTCCGGCAGCCTGACGTTCGCCATCATCGGCGGCGCGGCGTTGGCGGTATTGTTCGGGCTGGCGCTGGAACGTCTGCTGTTCAAGCACTTTTATCAGCGCGACCATCTAGACCAGGTGCTGCTCACCTTTGGCCTGATCTACGTGTTCGAGGAACTGCGCTCCATTCTCTGGGGCGACGACGTGCACGGCGTGCCGGTGCCGGAAGCGTTGCGCTGGTCGATCCAGTTGACGGACAACCTCTCATATCCGGCCTATCGGCTGTTCGTCGGCGGCGTCTGCCTGCTGCTCGCGCTCGGGCTTTATCTGCTGATCTCGAAGACGCGCCTTGGCATGAAGATCCGCGCCGGCGCATTCAACCGCGACATGGCCGAGTCGCTGGGCGTGAACATCAAGCAAATTCATGCGGTGGTGTTCGCGCTTGGCGTGGCGCTCGCGGCAGTGGCGGGCATGGTGGCAGCGCCGCTGTCGAGCGTCTATCCGAACATGGGTTCGCAGGTGCTGATCATCTGCTTCGTGGTGGTGGTGATCGGCGGCATCGGTTCGGTGCGCGGCGCGCTGATCGCGGCGCTGCTGGTGGGGCTGGTCGATACGTTCGGCAAAGTGCTGTTGCCGCAGTTCGCGGGGATGCTGATTTACGTGCTGATGGCAGCGGTGCTGCTTTGGAAGCCGGAAGGGTTGTTCAAGCAATGAGGGTGTTGCTCGCGCACAAGCGTGAGACGGGCGTCGTGAGCAGCGCTCGGGGCCTCTCAACTCAAGCTCGCACGGCCGAGAGGCTGAGCACTGTGGCTTCATGCCTGCCTGCGCGGGTATGGACTGCGAGAAGAGGCGCTGGCTCTGACGGCACGGGAGCCTTCAGGGCCAATGAATTGCACGAAATCGCAAAAATGGGGGTTGGATGAGCGCGCCGCGTGCTCACTTGGAGAAGCTGCCGCGCGGCGTGCAGGTGCTGCTGGTGCTGGCGCTGATCGCGCTCGCCGTGTTCCCGTTCGTCGGTACCCAGTTCTACGTGGGCATGGTCGGACAGATGATGATCATGGCGATCTTCGCGATGAGCCTCGATCTGCTGCAGGGCGTGACGGGGCTCGTCTCGCTCGGCCACGCGGCCTACTTCGGCCTGGCCGGCTACGCGCTCGCGTTCCTCACGCCGGCGGGCGAGCCGATCAGCCTCTGGTGGACCTTGCCGCTGGCCGTTGCCGGCTCCGCGCTCGGCGCGCTCGTGATTGGTTTTTTCGTGGTGCGCACGCACGGCATCTACTTCATCATGGTGACGATGGCGTTCGCGCAGATGGTGTTCTTTCTGTTCTTCGACAACCGCGAACTCGGCGGCTCAGACGGCCTATACATCAACTTCAAGCCCGACGCATGGGCCTTCGACCTCGACGACAAGAGAGTCTTCTACTGGTTCACGCTTGCCTGCATGGTGGCCGCCTACGCGTTCCTGCGCCGGTTGTTGTGGAGCCCGTTCGGCCGGGCGCTTTCGGGCATCAGGGTCAACGAGCACCGGATGCGCGCGATGGGCTTTCCCACCTTCGGCTACAAGCTTGCGGCGTTCACCATAGCGGGCGGCCTGGCGGGCCTGGCCGGCTACCTGTGGGCCGCGCAGACGGGCTACGTGAATCCGGAACTGATGGGCTTTCACCAGAGCGCGCACGCGATCATGATGGTGATTCTGGGCGGTATGGGCAACTTCGCGGGCGCGATTCTCGGCGCGTTCGCGTTCGAGTATCTGCTGCACCTGTTCAAGGACATCACGAAGCACTGGCAGCTCCTGATGGGCGGCTTCATCGTCGTCGCGGTGTTCTTTGCACCGCGCGGCTTGCTCGGTCTGTTCACCCTATTCGGCAAAAAACAGGACGTCGGCGATGGCTGAAGAAGTCCTCATGTCCGCCAGCAAACTGACCAAGCGCTTCGGCGGGCTGGCGGCGGTCAACGAAGTGTCGCTCGATCTGGTGCGCAACCGCATTCATGCGGTGATCGGGCCGAACGGCGCGGGCAAGTCGACGTTGACCAACCTGCTGTCAGGCGACCTGCCGCCAACCTCCGGCAAGGTCAACCTTGGCGGCACCGACGTGACTGGCTGGTCGCCCGAAAAAATCTCGCGCCAGCGCCTCGGCCGCAGCTACCAGAAGACCAACATCTTCGCGCCGTTCACCGTGTGGGAGAACGTGCGCCTCGCGGCCCAGTCGCGCCAGCCGAATGCGTTTCGGCTTTTGTCCCGCGCTTCTGAAATCATAGCAATAAACGACCAGTGCACGAGCGCACTTGCCCTCTGTGGCCTCGAAAATCGCAAGAACATGGTGGCCGGCGCGATCTCGCACGGCGAGCAACGCCAGCTCGAGATCGCGATGACGCTTGCCACCGACCCGCAAGTGCTGCTGCTCGACGAACCGCTGGCCGGCATGGGCGTGGCCGAAGCCGAGCGCATGGTCGAGCTGCTGCTCAAGATCAAGCCGAACCACGCGATGATGCTGGTCGAACACGACATGGACGCGGTGTTCGCGCTGGCCGACGTGCTCACCGTGATGGTCAACGGCCAGGTGATCGCGAGCGGCTTGCCTGAAGCCATCCGCAACGATGTTGGAGTTCGCGCCGCCTACCTCGGCGATGAGGAGCATTGACCGATGGCGCATCCAGCAACCAGCGAACTGCTGATCGACGCGAAAGGCGTAAACAGCTACTACGGTGCCAGCCACATCTTGCGCGGCGTCGACTTCCGCGTGGGACGCGGCGAGACCATCGGCCTGATGGGCCGCAACGGCATGGGCAAAAGCACCCTGCTCAAAAGCATCATGGGTCTGGTCAAGCCGCGCATTGGAACCGTCAGAATAGCCGGCCGCGACATGACGGGCCGCGCGCCTTTCGAGATCGCGCGGCTCGGCATCGCTTACGTACCAGAAGGCCGCGGCATCTTCGGCAACCTGAACGTGGTCGAAAACCTCAAGATGGCCGCCCGCGCCGGCACCCGTGGGCAGAAGGACTGGACCTACGCGCGCGTGCTCGAAACCTTCCCGCGCCTGACCGAACGCCTCGGCCACGGCGGTCAGCAATTGTCGGGCGGCGAGCAGCAGATGCTCACCATCGGCCGCGCGCTGATGACGAATCCCGACGTGCTGATCCTGGACGAGGCGACCGAGGGCCTTGCGCCCTTGATCGCCCGGGAAATCTGGCGCATCTGCAGCCTGATCCGCGAGTCCGGCATCAGCAGCGTGATCGTCGACAAGAACTGGAAGCACGTCACGGCGATTACCGACCGCAATGTGATCCTGGTCAAGGGCGAGGTGGCGTTCGAGGGCAGCTCGGACGAGTTGCGAGGCGACCCGGCGATTCTTTCGCAGCATCTCGGGGTCTGAGCGTTGACCGGAGGAAGCTTGACCTTGCGGCCGACCCGCATCAGGCGATCACCGGCGGAGGAAGAATTCTTCGCTCCGGCGAGCGTGATTCGGACCAGTATTTGTTTCCCTGGAACAAGGCCACCGCCAGCAATTGGCCGCGTACGGTTGGAGGCTTCTCCTTGTATGTGAAAGTGCCGCCCGGCTGTAGCTCCGCACTCACCCATCGCGCATGTTGGTCCGTGTACGCGAGCCGAATGCGCACCGAGCCCGCGCCTGGATCCGGCGACACGTGCCCCCTGATCTCTACTTCCGAACGATCCCAGGAACCGATGAGGTCGGTAGTCGAGCGTTTGCGCGGACGCACCTGGTACTCGACGCCGCCCCAGCGTACCGATGACTCGTCGTCGATGCGCCAGCAGACGATCCGGAAGTCGTGGTCGCCGCGACAACTGGCGTCAATGACCTTGTCGTCGACTTCCAGCGTGCAGCGAAAGATCGCGGTCTCGCCCGCCGCGATCCTGCGCCGCTTCGGATAGACCGTGAGCCGCATTCCGTACGGCAAGCCTTCGGGCTCGAGATAAGCGTATTCAGGCCACTTGCTGCTGTTGTTCACGCTGAAATCGAACGCGATCGGCTCATACGGACTGTTGGCCTTGGGGTCGATCCGATCCACATTCTTTTGCGCTTTGTTGTTGGCCTGCCAGACGTCGTCGGTGGCCCGCGCGGCGCCCGTGGTGTCGAGAGGAATCTTGTAGTCGGCGATTTCGACCAGCACGCAGGTGTGACCATGAAAGCCTGCGGGCACCGGCCAACTGCCGGGAACCGTCATCGGATTGTCCTGCCCCGTTGGAGGCACCTGGGCAATGATTTTGGTGTCCTTCAGCTTGAAGTTTCCGCGGTCGCCGGCTCCAGGTGGCTCGCAGATCGAGAAGTTGAGCTTGACCTGCAGCGCCTCGACATTTCCGACGTTGCGCAGCCGCGCGACCATCCAGTGCAACTCCTCGCCGCTGTCCGGAACGTAGATCGTCTCGCCCTGATCGGTCGGCTGCCCGATAGGAAAGCGACGGTGCCGCTCGGGCGTGACATCGGATGTCTTGCCGTCCGGACCGTTGTCTCCGGTCCAGTCGATGTAGAGATCGGGATTCTTGTAGTAGGGGTCCGAAGACGAAAAATACAGGTCGATGAATTCGCGCGAGTGCTTCCGCTCGACCTGGACTTTGAACACCTCGAGAC
>JBDTRV010000186.1:0-5729 GCA_039931475.1 Burkholderiales bacterium
CCTGCAACTCATCGAGCCAGCCGCGATAGAGCTGCGCGTTAAACGCCTTGAGATGGGCATGCAGCTCGCTGTTGTCGGTGAACTTGTGCGGCATGAAGATGTGGGTGAAGGTCGGATGCACGGTGTTGTTCATCCAGGCCAGCGTTTCCAGCGCTTTCGCCTTGGCGAGCGGATCGCGAGGAAGGAAACCGGCCTCCGAGAATCGGTCGTTCAGCAAGCTCACGATCGCGACGATCTGCGTGATCACCGAATCGCCATCGACCAGCACCGGCACCTGGCCGTGCGGATTGATGGCCTTGTATTCAGGGCTGTTCTGCTCGCCCTTGTGGATTTTTACCAGCACCGGTTCGAACGGCGCGCCGCTGGCTTCGAGCAAGGCGTGCGGCACGAACGAGCAGGCGCCTGGGGCGTAGTAGAGCTTCAGCGACATCGCTTGGGTTTCCTGGTGAAGGGTCGGGGCGCGGTCCGGCGGCGCTCAGCGGGTCGTCGGCGCCGGCTCGGAAGCAGTGGTGGCGCGCGCGGCCGAGGCGGGCGCGCCCGAAAGCGATCCGTCGCTGCTTTTGCCGATGATCGTCAGCGCCTCAGGCCGAATCTGCTGCGACAGACGCCGCGGCTCGGTCTGCCGCGCCGGCGCCATTCCGATGTCGGCAAGCCAGCCTTGCGTCCATGAGAAATAGCCGAGGTTGGCGAGCACGAGCAGCAGGAAAAGGGTTCTGGCCATCGGCATCAAGTCAGGGTCTGTTGACCGTTGAACATCCTTCGCTCTCCCGCTTCACTGCCAACAGATCGTGGGACCTGCGCCGGTCGCACGCTCACTTCCGATGACGTCACGGCCTTCATGCCATCGGCCGTCAGCACCAGCAGCGCGCCGTCCGCGCTCACGCCCTGTGCGGTGCCGACCAGCGGCTCGGCCCCGGGTCCAGCGGCCGTCACCGGCCCGTCGCGCAGCAGGTCGCGCGCATCGAAGCGGCCGTGAAACGGCGCAAAACCCATCGACTCGAACGCCTTGAGCGCCGCCACCAGCGGCGCGGCGATGCGCAGCAGCACGGCGGGTGCGCTTGCATCGGGTTCGATTTCGGCAAGCCATGCCGGCGGCGTCGAGAGCCCCTCGGCGCGCTGCGGGCCAATGTTGATGCCGATGCCGATCACCGCATGACGCCGTCGGGGGTTCGTTTCACCGGTTGACGCGGCCGCCACCGTCTCGACCAGAATGCCCGCGAGCTTGCGTTCGGAAACCCACAAATCGTTCGGCCATTTGATGCGGATGCCCAGCGCGCGGTCTGGATCGAGCGCATCGGCCAGCGCCACGCCGACCGCGAGCGAAAGGCCGGACCAGTCGACCGGCGCCAGCGTCGCTGCTATGGAAAATGTGAGCGAGTCTCCGGCGCTGCCGGCCCAGCCGCGCCCGAGCCGCCCGCGCCCGCCGCTTTGCGTCTCGGCCACGAGCAACGTCGGCGCGGTGCGCCCGGCGCGCGCCCGGCGCATCAATTCGCTGTTGGTGGAGTCGATTTCCGACAGCAACTCAAAAGTCATGCCGGGCCAGGCTTGCGCGACCGCCTTGCCGATTCGGTCGATGGCGTCGGCCGGCCAGCTCTTCATCGCTTCTTGGGCGCCAGCAACGTGCCGCGGCAGTTCTTGCTGTTGCACCAGCACGGGTACGCGGCCTTCAGTTTCGCGGTGTAGCGCTCGTCGATGATCAGGCCGTAGTCGTAGCTCAGCTCTTCGCCCGCCGCGATGTTGCGCAGCGCCCGGATGAAGATGCGGCCGTCGACTTCGTCGGCCTCGCAGTTGCCGTCGCACGAATGGTTGATCCATTTCGCCGAATTTCCGAAGTGCTTGCCGTCGATCACGTTCTTGTCGTCGATGTGAAAGTAGAACGTGTGGTTCGGATCATTCGGATCGTGCGGATGGCGCCGCAGCGCTTCCTTCCAGGTGATGATCTCGCCGATGTATTCCATGATGGTGTCGCCGGCACGGAAGCGTGTGAGCGCGAACACGCCCTTTCCGTGTACGCCCGAGCGCCGCACCTGGGTGCGGCGGCCGGTGCGCGCGGTGACGTTGCCGTTGATCGGGCCGCCGTTTGCGCCGTCATGGGTGCTGCTGCCCTTCGCGCCACGGGTGTTGCTGCTTTTCGGGCCGCGGGCAGATGCGGCAGTGCTGGAGAGGTCTTGAGGCACGGCTTTCAAGTCTGCTAAGTTGATTGTGTGTGCCTGCGCGCACGCACGTACGCATGGGTGCGTGTGCGCGCGAGGACTGGGCGAATTGTAGAAGTCGAAGCGAGAGGCGCCGATGGACGGCGTTTTCGGCACGACGAATCGAGCGGACGAATCCATTCATGACAAAGACTTTGGTGATCGCGGAAAAGCCTTCGGTGGCGCAGGACATCGTGCGGGCGCTCACGCCCACTGCCGGCAAGTTCGACAAGCACGACGACCATTTCGAGAACGATCAATACGTGGTGACGAGCGCGGTCGGCCACCTGGTGGAGATTCAGGCGCCGGAGGAGTTCGACGTCAAGCGCGGCAAGTGGAGCTTCGCGCATCTGCCGGTGATACCGCCGTACTTTGATCTGAAGCCGGTCGACAAGACCAAGACGCGGCTGAACGCGGTGGTGCGGCAGGCCAAGCGAAAGGACGTGGGGCAACTCATCAATGCATGCGATGCCGGACGTGAAGGCGAGTTGATCTTCCGGCTGATCGAGCAGTACGCGGGCGGTGCCAAGCCGCTCGGAAAGCCGGTCAAGCGCCTTTGGTTGCAGTCGATGACGCCGCAGGCGATCCGCGACGGTTTCGAAAGCCTGCGCAGCGACCAGCAGATGCAGGGCCTGGCCGATGCGGCCCGCTCGCGCTCCGAGGCCGACTGGCTGGTCGGCATCAACGGCACGCGCGCGATGACCGCATTCAACTCGCGCGATGGCGGGTTTTTCCTGACCACGGTGGGCCGGGTGCAGACGCCGACCTTGTCGATCGTGGTCGAGCGCGAAGAGCAAATTCGCAGGTTCGTGAGTCGCGACTATTGGGAGATTCACGCGAGCTTCGCGGCCGAGGCCGGCAGCTATCTGGGTAAGTATTTCGACCCGGCGTGGAAGAAGGCCAACGCGCCGCTGCTGCAGGAAGGGATCACCTCGGGCAAGGCCGGCGCCGGTGATGCGGACCCGGAGCAGCGCGCCGATCGCGTCTGGTCCGCGGCAGAGGCGCAGTCAATAGCCGATGCCGCGCGCGGCCAGCCGGCCACGGTCACCGAAGAGAGCAAGCCGACCACGCAGGCATCGCCGCTGCTGTTCGATTTGACCTCGCTGCAACGCGAAGCGAACGGCCGCTTCGGCTGGTCGGCCAAGACCACGCTTTCGCTCGCGCAAAGCCTGTACGAACGGCACAAGGCGCTGACCTATCCACGCACCGATTCGCGCGCGTTGCCGGAGGACTATCTGCCGGTCGTCAAGCAGACCATGGGCATGCTCGCGGGCAGCTCGATGCGCCACCTCGCACCGTTCGCGAAACAGGCGATCGACGAGGGCTACGTCAAGCCGAGCAAGCGCATCTTCGACAACGCGAAGGTGTCCGATCACTTCGCGATCATTCCGACCTTGCAGGCGCCCAGCGGCTTGTCCGAGGCCGAGCAGAAGCTGTATGACTTCGTGGTGCGGCGCTTCTTGTCGGTGTTCTTCCCGAGTGCCGAATATCAGGTGACAACCCGCATCAGTACTGTGGTTCGCAACGAAAAGAAGTACCCGTTCCGCAGCGACGGCAAGGTGCTCGTCAAGGCCGGCTGGCTCGCGATCTGGGGCAAGGAAGCAGCCGAAGACGACAAGGACGACGATAAGGATGGCAAGCGCCTGGTGGCAGTGAAGCCCGGCGAGGTCGTGCAGACCGAATCCTGCGATGCCAAGGCGCTCAAGACCCGCCCGCCCGCGCGCTATTCGGAAGCCACGTTGCTCGGGGCGATGGAAGGCGCGGGCAAGCTCGTCGACGACGAAGAACTGCGTTCCGCGATGCAGGAAAAGGGCCTCGGCACCCCCGCCACGCGCGCCGCGATCATCGAGGGCCTGCTGAACGAAAAATACATGCTGCGCGAAGGCCGCGAGCTGATCCCCACGGCCAAGGCGTTCCAGCTCATGACCTTGCTGCGCGGCCTCGGCGTGCTCGAATTGTCGAAGGCCGAACTGACCGGCGAGTGGGAACACAAGCTGGCGCAGATGGAGCACGGAAAGTTGAGCCGCGACTCTTTCATGCGCGAGATTGCCGAGATGACCGAGCGCATCGTCAAAAAGGCCAAGGAGTACGACCGCGACACCGTGCCCGGCGACTACGCGACGTTGGCCACGCCGTGCCCCGATTGCGGCGGCATCGTGCGCGAGAACTACCGGCGCTTCAGTTGCACAGGCAAGGGCGAGGGTGGCGAGGGCTGCGGCTTCTCGTTCGGCAAATCACCGGCCGGGCGCACCTTCGAGGCCAAGGAGGCCGAGCAATTGCTGAGCGAGAAAAAAATCGGCCCGCTCGACGGCTTTCGCTCCAAAGCCGGCTGGCCGTTCACCGCCGAAATCGTGCTCAAGCTCGATGAGGAAACGAAGCACCACAAGCTCGAATTCGACTTCGGCGACGACAAATCCGGCGTCGAAAGCGGCGAGTTCGTCGACTTCACCGGGCAACAGTCGCTTGGGTCATGCCCGAAATGCGCGGCCCGCGTGTTCGAGCACGGCAGCAACTACGTCTGCGAAAAGTCGGTGCCGACCGAACAATGGTCCACGCCGAGCTGCGACTTCAAGAGCGGCAAGATCATCCTGCAGCAGCCGATCGAGCGCGAGCAGATCGCGAAGCTGCTCCAGACCGGCAAGACCGATCTGCTCGACAAATTCGTTTCGATGCGTACCCGCCGCGCATTCAAGGCGTTCTTGAAATGGGACGCCGAGGCCGGCAAGGTCACGTTCGAATTCCAGCCACGCGATTCAAAGTTTCCACCGCGAAAAACTGCTGGCGCTACAAATTTAGTAGCTGAAAAACGAGCTGCGGCGAGCGGTGATGGCAAAAAAACCTCTGCAAAAACCACCAAAACTGGCGTTGGCGCCGGCGCCGGCGCGGCCAGCCGTGCAGCGCCGGCTTCCAAGTCCGCCAAGCCCGTCAAACCCAAAGCCGCGCGCACGGCCAAACCCGGCAGCGGCCTCAAACCCAGCACTGAACTTGCCGCCGTGATCGGCGCCGAGCCGGTGCTGCGCACCGAGGTCATCAAGAAGTTGTGGGACTACATCAAGGCGAACAACCTGCAAGACGCGCAGAACAAGCGCGCGATCAACGCCGACGACAAGCTGCTCGCGGTGTTCGGCAAGCCGCAGGTCACGATGTTCGAGCTGGCGGGGATCGTGGGGCGACATTTGGGCTGAAGGGTCTCCCGCTGGTCCAAACGCGGCTGATTTGCGCAAAATTGGGCACGGCCAACTCGCTCGGCTGCTTAGCATTCGAGCATGGCCAAGTTTCTCAACACCAGCGCGACCAATTATTTTCTTGAAGAGCTGATCAAAGGCGCGAAGGATCGACTGATTCTCATCAGTCCGTTCCTGAAGCTCAATGACCGAATCAAGGAGCTGCTGGCCGACAAGAATCGGCTCAAGATCGACGTGCGAATCGTCTACGGCAAGAGCGAATTGCAGCCCGAAGAGATCGGCTGGCTCAAGGGGCTCGACTATGTGCGCACCAGCTTTTGCAAGAACCTGCACGCCAAGTGCTACATCAACG
>JBDTRV010000187.1:0-5722 GCA_039931475.1 Burkholderiales bacterium
GATCAGCTTCGCGGCCGAAGGCAGCACCGAATGGAGCGCCGCGCCCTACAACCGTCCTCTCACCGACGGCGACCGACTCTGGACCGACGGGCGCGCTCGCGCCGAGTTGGACACCGGCAACGCGCTGGTGCGCATGGACGGGCGCACTAGCCTGATCCTCACCGAGGTCGACGACGACGCGGTGCAGCTCAACCTCACGCAAGGCACCCTGAGCTTTCGCATCGGCGCCCTTCCCGAGGGCGACCGGTTCGAGGTCGACACGCCGAACCTCGCCTTCGTCGCAAGCCAGCCGGGCGAATACCGGATCGACGTCGATCCGGCCAATGGCAGCACCGCGGTGTCGGTGCTCAGCGGCGGCGCGCGCCTGTATGGCGAGCGCGGCGAATCGGCCGACGTGATCGCCGGCCAGCGGCTCGTCTTCAGCGAGCGGGGGCTGAATCCGGTGGCGGGCGTCTCGTCGGTCAGCCATGATGCGTTCGACCAGTGGGTCGCAAGCCGCAACACGTTGGCCGACCAATCCACCACCGCGCGCTACGTTTCGCCGGGCACCGTGGGCTACCAACAGCTCGATCAATACGGCAACTGGCAGACCGACAGCAGCAACGGCGCCGTCTGGTACCCAAGCAGCGTGCCGGCCGGTTGGGCGCCGTATCGCAACGGGCAATGGAGCTATATCGAGCCATGGGGTTGGACTTGGGTCGACGACGCGCCTTGGGGCTTCGCGCCGTTTCACTACGGCCGCTGGGTGCAGACCGGCTCGCGCTGGGGCTGGGCGCCGGGGCCGAGAGTGAACCGCGCCTACTACGCGCCGGCGCTGGTCGCGTTCGGCGGTGCCGGGAACGTGCATTGGCAAATCAACTCCGGCTCCGGTGCCACCTGGTTCCCGCTCGGCCCGGGCGAGCCGTGGCGGCCGGGCTACAGCGCGAGCGACCGCTACATCGACCGTATCAACCACGGCATCCGTGACGGCCGAGGCCGCTTTTCCGATCGTTATGCCTATGCCGGCCGGCCCGGCGCGTTCACCTCGATCGACGGCGATCGCTGGGACCAACGGCGCCCGGTGCGGGTCGGCCGCGATGGCTTTTTCGAGCCGCCGCGCGCGCCGTTCGTGCTGCCGCCCGGCGATGTGCGTGGCCCGTGGGCCGGGCGCGATCCGTCTTGGCGCGGGCGCGGCGATGGAGCCGGGCGCGACGGGCGCGACGGAGGCGACCGGCGCGATCGCGGGGATCGCGGCAACCGGGGCGATCGATCCCAGCCGGCCTGGGGTTCGATCGAGCGGCCAATTCCGCTCAAGCCAGCGCTGGTGAACGAACCCACGTATTCGCGGCCGCCGCAATATCCGAACCAGCCTCAACCTGCGCGGCAACCGCGAGAGGTCGCACAGCCCCAGACGCCGGCCCAGCGCGAAGTGCTGCGCGATTACCGGGCCTATCAGCAGCAGGAAGCGCAACGGCAGCAAGGGCAGCGCCAGTACGGCGACCAGCAGCGCGGCATGGTCGGCCAACAACAGGAATCAATGCGTCGGCAGATCGATCAATCTAGGCAGCAAGAGGCCTATCAGCAACAGCAGCAGCGCCAACAGCAGGACCAATTGCGCCAGCAGCAGGAGAGCGGGCGCCAGCAGCAAATGCGCCAGCAGCAGGCGCAGCAGCAACAGCAATACCAAGTTCAAAGGCAACAGCAACAGCAACAACAGCAGATTCAGGCGCAACAGCAACAGCGCATTCAGCAAGAACAGATGCAACGGCAGCAGCAACAGACGCGCGAGCAGGCGCAGCAACAGCAGACCCAGCAACGGGTGCTGCGTGACTACAACGCCTATCAGCGTCAAGAGCAGCGCACGCAGCAGATACGGGAGCAGCAGATGCGCGGGCAAGTGCCGCCTTGAAGCATCGAACTCTTGGCGCTATTGAAAAAGTAGCTATACACCTATGATGGGCAAGCGGTAAAGCCAATTTCAACGCGGTATTTGGCGCGCGACGTTCGTCATCGAGCAACTCGGCGATCCACCGGGCCCAACCGGCAGCGCCGGAGGCCCGGCACCCATGCGACAGGGAGCCGCATTACCCCGGTCAAAATGCGGCCATGGGAACCCTATACCTCGTGCGCCACGGCCAAGCCTCGCTCGGCGCGGCCGATTACGACAACCTGAGCGACCTCGGCCGCCGGCAAGCCAAGCGCCTGGGCGAGTACTTCGCGGCGCGCGACGTCGGGTTCGAAGCGGTCCTCACCGGCTCGCTCAAGCGCCACGCGCAGACCTGGGCCGGCATAGCCGAAGGCGCGGGCTTTCCGCACAACGTGCTCGAATGGCCGGGGCTGAACGAATACGACAGCCAAGCCGTGATCGAAGCGATCCATCCTGGACCGCTCGCAAAGCCCGACACGCCCGAGTTGTACCGCCAGCACTTCCGGTTGCTGCGTGAGGGGCTACGCGCCTGGATGGACGGCAGCGCGGCACCGACGCGCATGCCCAGCTACCGGGACTTCGTCCACGGCGTGACCAGCGCGCTCGATCACGTGCGCAAGGAGCACAGCGGCAACGTGCTGATGGTTTCCAGCGGCGGCCCGATCTCGACCGCCGTCGGCCACGTGCTCGGCACTTCGGCCGAAACCACGATCGAGCTGAACCTGCGGATTCGCAACAGTGCCTTGACCGAGTTCGTGTTCAACCCGAAGCGCCACATGCTGCTGTCGTTCAACCATCTGCCGCATCTGGACGGGGAGGAATACAAGGACTGGGTCAGCTACGCGTGACGGGAAATATCCTGTTCTTCTGCTCGAGGGGCGTAGCCGTCACCGCTCCGCCACATAGTGCGTCATCGTCGAAACCTCCCCCGGCTGCAAAAATGCGCGCACCCGCGCTTCGATCAACTGATCGGCCTGGGTGCTGCGCGCGCGCTGGCGCAGGTAGTCACCCCATGAGGTGACGATGAAGCGTTCGACATAACGCGATGGGTCGGCCAGGTCGCGGTACAGGCGCCACAAGGTGGCTCCGTCGCGCCGGCGCGGAGCGCGCAACTGGGTCACGGCTTCGAGGAACGCGGCAGTTTGATCGGCCTTGATCCGGTAGCCGATCTCGACCGACACTGGCCCGGCCTCGGGCGCCGGTTCGTCGGGAATCATATGCAGGTCGTCCCACGGTTTGGCTGGAATCACGTCCTGCGCCCGGCCCATGCGCAGCGGAAACGGCCGCCCGAGCAGGGCGCCAGCCGTCATGCCGGCGGCACCTGCCGAGAGCGCCATCGAGAGGCCGAACACGTCCGACAGACCGCCCCACAGCGCCGAGCCGAGCGCGAACGAGCCGAGCGCGCACAGCGTGTGCAGCGCGACCGCGCGCGATCGCACCCACGGCGGCGCGCTGGTCTGCGTGGCGGTGTTGAAGGTGGACATCACCGCCATCCAGGCCGCGCCCGCAAGCACCAGCGCAGGGTAGACCAGCGCCGGCCAGGGCGACCAGGCAGCAGCCAGCATCGCCGCCGCATAGAGCACGCAACCGACGGCGACCAGGGTGTCGAGTGCCATCTTCGCGCGGATCCGGCCGATCGCGAGGCCCGCGCCGATCGCGCCGATCCCGAGGCACCCCATCAGAAAGCCGAAGCCGGAGGCGTCCAGATCGAGCCGTTGCTGGCCGATCGCGGGCAGCAGCGCCCACAGGGCCGAGCCGGTGAAACTGTAAGCCACGGTGCGCACCAGTTGCGCCAGCACCCTTTTGGAATGGCGCGCGAAGCGCAGCGCCGACAAGATGCCGCCCCAGAGGCGCTCGGCCGGCAACGGCGACACCGGATGCGGGCGCGGCGGCCAGCGCCGGATCGACCAGAGCATGACGAGCGTGCCGATCACCGCGAGCACGAAATTCCAGGCGCCGCCAGCGTAGGTAAACACCAGCCCGGCCAGCGCCGGCCCGAGCGCTCGCGCCGCGTTGTACGAGATGCCGTTCGCGGTGATGCCGGCGGGCAACTCGCTGCGCGGCAAGGTGTCGTTGATGGTCGAATTCCAGGCCGGCGACAAAAGCGCGGTGCAGCAGCCGGTGACGAAGATGAGCAGCAGCAACGTCGTCGGCCCGGCCAGATGCGCGATCGAAAGCGCCGCGAGCACCGAGCCCGCAAGTACCTGCACCACCAGCGACATGAGCAACAGCCGGCGCCGATCCGTGATGTCGGCCAGCACGCCGGCGGGCAGCACGAGCAGGAACATCGGCAGAAACACCGCCGTCTGCACCAGCGCCGCGAAGAAGGCCGAGCCGGTGATCTCCACCATCATCCAGGCCGCCGCCATGCTTTGCATCGCGTTGCCGATGAAGTAGATGCCTGCCCCGACCCACAGGCCCCGAAACGCCCCATGGCGCAATACGCTCCAGGTGGAGGCGCTGGTGGGCGTGGCGCTGCCTTCATTGCCGAGCGCGCCGGCGGGGCCGGTCGGCCCGGTCGCACCGGCCGAGGCGGCGGCCGCTTGGCGGCTTTCCACGAACGGGCGCGAGTCGGGGGCGGAGGTGGCGGCCGTTGCGGCGTCGACGCTGTCGGATGTGTCGGGGGCTGCGCTCATCACTGGCATTGTCCACTGACGAGGATGGAGGCGCCGCGAGTCACCGCGTCCGGCACGGCCCCGCGCCGCTCGCTGGCGCACTGACTTTGTGGGCCTTTAGCGCTCGGGCCGGTCGACCAGCATCGCAAGCGGCAACCGCGAGATTTCGGCGAGCAGCAGCGCCAGTTGCCGGCCCGCGGCATCGATCACGCGGCGGCCCTTGTCGGCGCTCGCGGCGGCGGCGTTGCCGGCCGCACCGAGCGGGTTGTAGTCCTGCATCTGCCAGCCGAACTTGGCGCTCTTGCCGTTGCCAAGGATCGAGAAATTGGCTGCGCGTTGCCTGGAGGTGGAATCGAAATCTTGCGCGGCCTGCATGTCCACGAACTCAGGCGCCAGGGCCAGCATCATTGAGGTTTCGATCTCGCCGCCGTGTACGCCGAAACGCTGCTCGTCGGCCGAGAAGGTTGCATCCAGCTCAGGGTCGATCGGCAGGTTGAACCAGCTCGTGCTGTAGACGATCAGGTTGCTGCTGGCCCGCAGCGAACGCGCCACGATGTCGAGCGCACCGACCTGGCCACCATGCGAATTGAACAGCAGCAGCTTGCGCGCGCCGCTCTTAGCCACGCATTGGCCGATCTCGGTCCACAGCGCGATCAGCGTCTCGGGCTTGAGCGTCAAGGTGCCGGCGAAGCGTTCGTGTTCGGGGCTCAGGCCAATGCCTTGCGTTGGCAATATCAGCACCGGCAAGTCCGCCGGCAAGAGCGGCAAACAGGCGCCCACAATGCCGTCGGCAAGCGTTTGGTCGACCGACACAGGCAGGTGCGGCCCGTGCTGTTCGATCGCGGCGACGGGGAGCACCGCGACTGTCGTCTCAGCGTCGAGTGCCGCGAAGTCGCGGGTCGTGAGGTCGGCCCAGTAGCGGGACTTCAACGCCATTCGATCACTACCTGAATGCTATCTGATTCATAGCTGGAGATGACCTGCAGACGCGCGTAAACAGGCTATTGCATCGAAAAAAGGGCTGACGCTACCCCTTGACAGCGACGTTTTCTCAGGAGTTGTCGCGGCGCGAGATCAACTGCGTCAAGGTGCGGCGCTCGGGTTCTGCTTGCGGGGCCGGAGAAATCACGGCCAGATGGCTGATGCGCTCGTTCATCAGGCGGAACTCGGTCGCGATCATGGTGTACAGGTTGTCGATGCG